>CALDPW010000031.1 GCA_937911885.1 uncultured Clostridia bacterium
CTTAATTTTTAAGTTTTTGCTTGGACTAGTTATTTTTATTTTACATATTGTTGCTGGCAGGTTAGGACAAGTTGCAACACCATTTTTGGTTGTGATTGTTACTTTGATTAGTGCTGTAGCATTGCTATTGTTTGCTTTTACTATTATGTTTTTATTGCTTGGATTAGTTGATACCTTAAATTCGGGTTATAGTTTTAGAACAAGCATGTCAAATGCTAGCGAACTAATTCAAAACAATGTGTTAAAATTGATTATGCTTATTGTAATTCCTTTTTTGATTGTTATTCCTTTAATTGTTTTAGGAAATTTGTTTGCTTTTGCTTCAATTGCAAATATTGTTTCACTAATAATTTTGTTTGCATATTTTCCAGTTTTGGCATACACATACTATTACGAAGTATCTGGCATTACACGTTACGATAACATTAAAAGATATTATTATTAATTTTTATTAGGATTTTATTCTATGATGTATAAAAACACTTGCAAATTAATATTTTCAAATTTTCACTTGGTATGGAAAACTCTGCTATATCAAATTTTTGCTTCTTTAGTTTGCGTTGGATTAATGTTTGCTTGCAGTTTGCCAATTGTTAATGTTATTAAAAGCAATGGTGTTTTTTCCTTAATTTCTAACTCATTTAATGATTTTTCAAACACATTTAATATTTATAAATTATTTAGCGATTTAATTTTAGCAGTTGAAACATTTTTTAATGTTATACTAGCAAATATATCAACTTTGTGGTTATATATTATTTTGCTTTTGTTCATACTTATAATTGTTAGAACAGTAATTTCAAATTATAGCCATTTTGCAACCACAAATGTTTTATATAACTATTTAAGTTGCAATATTAAAGTTAGCTACACAGCAAACTTAACTCAAAATTTTTGGAAGAATTTAAAATTTCAAATTAGTTATTTATTTATTCAACTTCCAATTGATATTTTAATTATTTATTGCGCTTATGTTTTGTTTAAGTGGTTACTTTCTGTTAGTGGATTAATTTTAATTGCACCAATTATTTTAATTATGCTATTAGTTTTGGTATATTCATTTAAAATAACTTTATTTAGTGGATGGTTGCCAGCATTAATTGTTTTTGAGTGTTCTATTTTTAAAGCTTTAAAACGTGGATTTAAGGCTGTTTTTCGCCGTTTTTATCGTTCTTATTCAACAGTTGTTGCTTTGCTTGCAACAATAATTGTTTTTAATGTTGGATGCGCTTTGTGCACTTTTGGTGCAAGTTTGTTTTTAACCTTACCAATATCTAGTTTGGCGATATTAATTTTTAACATGGTTATGTTTTATTGCAGCCAAGGTATGCGTTTTTATGTTGATAATGATAATATTGTTACAACATTAAAACTTGAACAAACCGATGCAATTAGCATGCAAAAATATATTATTTAACAAACTTAAAAATATTTTTGTTTACACACGTGTTTTTTTGGTGTATAATACAAAAAGATTTTTGATTAAACGCAAATTTATTTTGCTTTTTATATATTAAAATAACTATATAAAATTTTATTTAGTGGTGCATTTCGTCACCAGTTTTTGATTTTGTAAAGTTTATACCAAATAATTTGGTAAACATTTTTTGTGTAAAAATTTGCATTATATGCGTTAAAATTTAATAAAAGGAGACAAAATGGACAATTTGAATTTAGAAGTTGCCGATCAAAAAGTTGTTTCGGCAAAAAAGAGCAATCCAAATCGTATCCAACAACGTCCTTCAAAAACAGCGCCTGGATTAAAGGTTTCATTTTTAGGTGGAGTTGGCGAAATTGGAAAAAACATGATTGTTTTAGAATATGGTAAAGACATGATTGTTATTGATGCTGGGCTTTCGTTCCCAACCGAAGATATGCCAGGAATTGATATTATTATTCCCGACATGAATTATTTGTTAATTAATAAGGATCGTATTAAAGGTATTTTAATTACTCATGCACACGAAGATCATATTGGTGCTGTTCCTTACTTATTACAAAACATAAACGCTCCAATTTATGGTAGCAAACTTACATGTGCTTTAATTGAAAATAAACTTAAAGAACATAAAAAAATTAAAGCAAAATTAATTACAGTAAAACCTAGAACACAAATAAAATTAGGATGCTTTGGTATTGAATTTATTAAAGTAACTCATAGTATTGGTGGAGCACTTGCATTTGCAATCACAACACCAGCTGGAGTTTATTTCCATACTGGTGACTTTAAAGTTGATTATACACCAATTGATCACGAACCAATGGATTTACCAAGATTAAGTGAACTTAGCAGTAAAGGTGTGTTGTTATTAACAGCTGATTCAACAAATGCTGAACGTCCTGGTTTTAGTATTAGTGAAGCTAAGGTTGGAAAATCAATTGATGCAATATTTTCACAATATAAACACAAACGTATAATTATTGCTACATTTGCAAGCAACATTTATCGTGTTCAACAAATTTTAAATATTGCTGAAAAGTATGGCCGCAAAATTGCATTTAGTGGCAGAAGTATGATTAATGTTTGCGAAACAGCAAGCAAACTTGGTGATTTGCAATTTAATCGTGAAAACGTTATTGATATTTCAAATGTAAACCGTTATGATGATAAAGAAATTTGTATTTTATCTACTGGCACTCAAGGTGAAGAACGTAGTGCACTTGCTAGAATGGCAGAGGGTGAATTTAACAAAATTGAAATTGGTGATAACGATTTAATTATTTTTAGTTCATCAGCTATTCCTGGTAACGAAAAAGCTATTAACAATGTAATTAATTCTTTATTTAAAAAAGGCGCAGAAGTTATTTATGAAAGTTTGGCAGAAGTTCACACTTCCGGTCACGCTTATCAAGAAGAATTAAAAACTTTGCACGCAATGCTAAAACCAAAATTCTTTATTCCTGTTCACGGTGAGCAGAAGCATCTTCGTAAGCACGCTATGCTTGCAGAGGGTATGGGTATCGGTACGGAGAATATCTTCATTGCCGATAACGGTTACGTTGCCGAAATCAATAATAAAGCTATCAAGAGCGGTGCGGCAGTTCCTGCAGGCAAGGTTTTTGTTGACGGCTACGGTGTGGGAGATGTCGGAAGCGTTGTTCTTCGTGACAGAAAGCATCTCGGTCAGGACGGTATTATTGTTGTAACCGCTTCGGTTGACTA
>CALDPW010000032.1 GCA_937911885.1 uncultured Clostridia bacterium
AATCATACAAGCAAAAATAAGAGCAAAAATTATTAATCCAATAAAAATATTTAATGTAGCAATATAAACAATAATAACTAATGCCGATAAAATTTCGGTTACCATATCAACTATATCAGCCAAGTTATTAACCAATCGTTCTGGATCTGTTACAATGCGCTGAACAAAAGTTCCTGTTTCGTGATTTGCATAGGTTTCGGAGTTTAGCTTAAAAGCTTGTTTAGCTAAATCTAAATTAAGTTCAGCCATTATACTTGTTGCATATTTTTGATAAATAAGACCACTAGAATACCAACATATTCTTCTAATTGTTGAAACTCCAATAACAATTAAAAATGTGTAAATAGCATTTAAATATTGTGCTTCCGTAACACATTGCACAGCATTTGCAAATAACAATGTAATAAAAATACTACTAATTGCAGAAAACACATAAACAATTATATATAAGCTAATGCCAAACTTATATTTTTTTAAGTAGTCTTTAATTCCCACTTTATTATTTTTCATATAAAAAAACCTCCGTTTTAAGCTCAACGAAGGTTTTTGCAATTATATTATAATTAATTACAACTAAAAAGAACCAATCGTATGGCTTAATGTTAAATTATTGTGTTGTGTTAATAAACCAAATTTAAATACGCTCATGCGATTTGCTCCTCCTTAATTTATTTGTTTAATTTTTACAACATTTACAAAATATTACAATTTTTTGCATTTGTCAATATTATTTTTTAATTGGCAGTAGTATTCTTGTGGCTTTTTTGTATTCAGCAACTTTGTCAATTTCTTTTTCTTGATACACTTGATTTAAAAACGCTGCACGCCCTTCAAAACCAGAGGCATACCATGCCAAGTGCTTTCTTGCAACCAATAACCCATGATTTCCATAATAATGGAGCATTAAATCTAAATGTTCAAAAATCAAGTCCACCAAATCAAATTTGTAAATGGGCGTCCCCTCAATTTCAGATAAAACCCAAGGTTTACCAAGCATTCCCCTGCCAATCATCAGACCATCTGCATTTGTAAGACGAAGCATT
>CALDPW010000033.1 GCA_937911885.1 uncultured Clostridia bacterium
AAGATTTCCGAACTTGTTAGTAAACGGATCTGATGGTATTGCTGTTGGTATGGCAACAAACATTCCTCCACACAATTTAAGCGAAGTTATTGATGGTGTTATTGCATTAATTGATAATCCTGAAATTGATATTGAGGATTTAATTAAAATTATTCCAGCTCCCGATTTTCCAACCAGAGGCTTAATTTTAGGTCGTAACGGAATTAAACAAGCATACAAAACTGGTAAAGGTAGTTTTATTATTCGTAGCAGAGCCGATATTGAAGAATTTAACAACGGAACTCGCCATCGCATTGTTATTACCGAAATTCCTTACCAAGTTAACAAAGCAAAACTAATTATTCAAATTGCAGACCTTGTAAAAAACAAAAAGATTGAAGGTATTTCTGATATTAAGGAAGAATCTGATCGTGAAGGTATGCGTATTGTTATTGATGTTAAACGTGATGCTAACCCACAAGTTGTGTTAAATCAATTATACAAACACACACAACTTCAAATTAGCTTTGGTGTTATTATGTTAGCATTAGTTAACGGAACACCAAAAATTTTAACATTAAAAGAAGTGTTACAAAATTATCTTGAATTCCAACAACAAGTTATTGTTAGAAGAACTCAATACGATTTAGAAAAAGCACAAGCAAAAGAACACATTTTAAATGGTTTGGTAATTGCTCAAGCTAACATTGATGAAGTTATTAAAATAATTAAAGAAAGTGCCGATAAAGATGATGCTCAAGAAAAACTTATGGCAAACTTTAATCTATCCGAAAAACAATCACAAGCTATTTTGGAAATGCGTTTACAACGTTTAACAGGATTAGAAGTTGAAAAACTAAAACAAGATCTTGCCGAAGTTCAAGCATTAATTAGTGAACTATTAAGCATACTTTCTGACAATAACAAGGTATTAAATATCATAAAGAACGATTTAACCACAATCAAAAACAAATTTGGTGTTCCTCGTAAGAGCGAAATTAGCCTAGATTATGGTGATATTGATATTGCTGATTTAATCCCAGTTGAAGATGTTGTTATTTCGCTTACTCATGGTGGATACATTAAACGTATGCCAATTAGCGAATACAAGAGCCAACACCGTGGTGGTAAAGGAATTATTGCTCACACAACAAAAGAAGAAGATTTTGTTGAAAACATTTTTGTAACATCTACTCATGATGACTTATTATGTTTTAGTTCATTTGGTAGAGTTTACAGAATTAAAGCATACGAAGTTCCAGAAGCTACTCGCACATCAAAAGGCAGAGCAATTGTTAATGTGTTGCAAATTAGTGCCGAAGAACGCATTACATCAATTATTCCTGTTAAGGCCGAAACCGAAGGTTATTTGATGATGGCAACCAAAAACGGTTTAATTAAAAAGACAAACTTAACCGAATTTGAAAGCATTAGAAAAGTTGGTAAAATTGCAATTAAGTTAAACGAAGGCGATGAATTAATTTCGGTTTATATTACAAATGGTGATAACGAAATTATTATTGCATCAAGTTCGGGTAAATGTATTAGATTCCACGAAAACGGAGTTAGATGCATGGGACGTGACACACAAGGTGTTAAGTCAATGCAATTAGAAAGCAACGAATATATTGTTGATATGTCGGTAATAAAAGAAGATAGCTACATGTTAACCATTTCGGAACTTGGCTATGGAAAACGTAGTAGTCAAGATGATTACCGTGTTCAAGGTAGATCAGGCAAAGGTATTAAAGCTGGTATATTTAACGAACAAACTGGTAACCTTGTAAACCTAAAACAAGTAACCGAATCGGATGATGTTATGATGATTGCCGATGATGGAACAATTATTAGAGTTAAAGCAACTGAAATTAATGTTATTGGTCGTAACACAAAAGGTGTTAGAGTTATGAGAGTTAACAACAATGCAAAAATTGTTTGTGTTGCAGTTACTCCAAGCGAAGAAGCCGAAGAACAATTAGCCGAAACTTTGGTTGAAACCGAAGCTGTTATGCCACAAGTTGAAACACAAGAAATTAGTTTAGATGAAACTAACGAATAACAAAAAAAGGATATAGCGTTTTGCTATATCTTTTTTTAAAAATATAAATCAAAAAATTGCAAAAACTTTTATTAGATTTTTGTTTTTTTATAAAAAACAAATTTTAAAATTGTTGTTACACAAATTGTTTTAATATATACTATTAGTAGCAAAAGTAATTTTAAGTTACAACAAAAAAAGGAAATATTATGAGTCTATTATTAAATTCAACCATAAATTTAATATTGCCACTAGTATTAGCTGGTGTTTTTGTTTTGGCAATTATTGCCGGAATGATTTGGGGAACCATTAGGGGACTAAAAAAACAAACATTTAGGCTTGGCTGGATTGTGGTTACAGCAGTTGTGTTATTCTTTTTAACACCTGTTATAACTCGTGGACTTATGAATATTAACTTGGGCTTTTTAAACATAAATATTAGTGGGGTTAAACTTACAACAATTTCGGCTTTTGTTACCGAACTATTATCGCAAATACCCGACTATGGTGTTATTTTTGCCGATAATCCCGAAGTTATTAATTCGGTGTTGCAAGTAATAACAATTTTCTTTAATGCTTTTGTTTATGTGTTGCTTTTCTGGTTAGTAAAAATGGTGTTGTGGCCTGTGTGGGCAATTTTAAGTGCAACACTTATTAAAAACAAGAAAAAAGATGGAACCAAAAAAGTAAAACATCGCCTATTTGGAATGTTGGTTGGTGCCATTTCGGGAATTATTGTTGGAGCAACCACACTAATGCCGGTTATGGGTATTATTGGAATTGCCAACAAAATTGAATACGAAACAGCATATCCAACAGGTGAAGGATCTTCACAAATTGTTGCATCTAATGGTGGAACAATTGAACGCACAGGTGTTATAACATCGCTATTGGGCGAGGATGTTGCATCTGTGTTAAAAGCATATAACACAAGTTTTACTGCTGGATTATTTAAATATACAACAGTTGAATTTTTTAACAATGCAATTTATGGTGGTTTAAGCACTGCCACAGTAAACAATCAAAAAGTTGTTTTAAAAGATGAAATTAGTGCTGTGTTAAACACTATTGATAGCATAAAAACTTTAAGCAATTGTGAGTTTAAGGATTACACACAAGAAAAACTTAACAAAATTATTAGCGCTCTACGATATTTTACCGATGATGTTTTTAAAATAAAAACACTTAGCGCCATAGGGGATAAATTACTTCCTTATGTTGTTGATCAAATGATAACAAATCCCGATTTTGTTATAAAACTTCCTTCAACTGATAGCAAAATTTTAGATTATGTGTTAAACGAAAGTTTGGCAGAAATTAATGGAATTAAATTTTCAGATATTAAAAACGAACTTATTTGTGTAACAAACATTGCACAAATATTAAACAACAAAAATGTTTTGGCTCCAATTTTAAATAATAATGCTAGTTTAAATAGCGTGTTAGATTTGTTGGATACCGATAGCATAAATCAAGTAACAAATCAAATTTTTGCAATGCGAACCATTGGTTCTGCAATGCCAATTGTTATTAATGCAGGTTATTTGTTTGTTGCCGATTATTTTGAAATTAACGATTTTGAAATCGAGGATGAACACTCAACAGTAGAGGAAGTTAAAACTCTTATTAATGCTGTGTTAAATATTGGATTTGAAGCATATAATTCGTTAGACCTTGATTCAAAATACTATGTAACAAAACCAACATTTGCTTCGGTTGGAAAAGTTTTGGATGCTATTAAACAATACAAGGGTGTTAGTCAACAAAACTTTAACAAAATTATTGTTGAACTTGAAAACAGAATTTATAACTCACTAAATAGTATGTTGGCATCAACTAACGATCGCTTTGATTTAATTAAAGCAGAATGTTTAAATGTTGTTACCAATTTTAGCACAGTAACCAATTTTGAAGCAGAGTTAACCAAAGTTGGAAACGTGTTTGAAAACATTAAAATAATATTAGATAGCTTGCAACAAGATCCAGATAATATTGAATTAGAACATTTTGGTATTGTGTTAGATTCAGTTAAGGAAACAAAACTATTTGGACCAAGTGTTAAACCAATTGTTAAAGCAATAATAAAAACTGTTGCACGCGAACTACCAGTTGACTTTGTTGATATGCGACCAATTTTGGATCGTATTGCCGATAATGTTACAAACATAAACAGTTGGCAAACCGAATTTAAGTCTTATTCTAATTTGTATAAAGTTATAATTAAAATGCAAAATGATCAAAACCTTGGTGGCAGTGTGTTAGAGGAAGATAACACATATTTAAGCGAATTTGGCGAAAGCTTAAATAGCTTAAAACAAAGCACATTGTTTGGTCACGAAATTAAAAATATTGTAAAAGTTATTGTTGATTATGCCGAAACATTATTGCAAGGGGCTAACAACATTGCATTAAATGCGTTTGATCAAATTAAAACAAACTTACAACTTGTTGAAGGCGATGTTAACTGGAAAGTTGAATTTGAAGCATTGCAACAATTAGCAATTGCAGCAAACGAATTTAATGATGTTTCTATTACCGTTGAACATGTAGGAAATCGTTTTGATACAATCGTGTTAAAAAATAGCAAACTTATTAATCGTGATGTTTTAAATTCGGTAATAATAAGTGTTATTGATGATTTTTCAAAAAATGTTAACGATGCCGATGTTGAACCTATTATTGAAAAAATGAAAAATATTTTAAAAACCAACGAGTCAATAAAATATAAACAAGAACTTGCAGCTCTTGAAACATTGATTGACGAAATGGAAAATATTGATATTGATAACTTTGATTATGCTAGATTTGGCCGTATGTTGGATGAGTTTGATGAGAGTAGCAATGTTAGACCAAGCAAAGTTGTTTCAAGCATTAGAACCGATATTGTTAAAATGATTATTGGTAAAGTTGATACAAGCGACTTCCCACAAGATTTGGTTGATATTATTAACAAAATTACAAACAATGTTGATTCAATAACAAGTTATCAAAACGAATTTATTCATCTAGAAAAATTTGTTAATAAATGTGAACAACTAAAAAGCTTAGATGTTGAAGCATTTGATATGGTTTCGTTTGGTGAACTATTAGATGATTTTGACGATAGCAAACTTCTTGCAAATGTTAGAGGTGATGTTGTTGTTATGGTGCTAAGTAGAGCCGAAGATAACACAACCGATGTTGAACTAAAAGATATGGTTGTTACAATGAAATTGCAAGTTCCAAACATTGTTAGTTATCGTAACGAGTTTTATGCTCTACAAAACTTTATTGATTGGCGTGATGATTTTACTAATTCCACAATTGATAACGTATCAACATTTGGTCGCAAATTAGATGAATTTGAAATTAGTGTTATGTTAAAAGCTGTTAGACCAAAACTATTTAACAAACTATTAAATCAAGCAAATCTAAAAGAAACTGGCATGAATAACGAAATTGTTTTAGCTATTGATGATATTATTATCCAAACAAAAGTTTGTGGACAAATGGCCGAAGAAAAACAACTTGCCACAGACGGAACAGTTATGACATATGAACGCATATTTACCGAATTTGGTAGTTTGGCAGATATTATTGATGTGTTAAAAGAAGTTAACATTACTCAGGATAATTATAACTTGCAACCATTTGGTTCAAGCTTGGATCAATTAACACAACTTGATGTTGTTCCACTAAAAGCAACTGTTAGAATTAATCGTTTTGTATTAACCGAAATTAGAACCATTACCGATAATTGGTATAATGTGGTTGTTGGTTTGGGTGTTACAAGTGCCGAACTTGAAGCATCACATGCCGAATTAAATAATGCTCTTACAATCGAAATTAACAATTGCACAGCATATTTAACCGAAAGCGTTGCAACATACAACAAAACTTTTGTAACAATTTATGCACAAATTGAACAACTAATTAAAAATGTTGTTGATGATATTGCAGATTTAGTAATATAAAAAAGAAGCCTTTAAAAGGCTTCTTTTGTTTTTTAATATTTAATACTAATTCCGGTGTAGTATTCTAAAAAATAATAAAAAGGAATTGTTCCGTAAGGTAAAATAAAATCTACTCTTCCGGTTACTTTGTTTTTATAAAATGGTCCAAGCGCCGAACTATCTTCGCTAAAACCTCTATTATCGCCTAAAACAAAAATTTGATCTTCCTGCAAAACCAACCAACCATTGCTATCAAACAAAATATCAGAATAATCGTCGGGATGGCGCAATACCGAATTGTAGTATTCAATAAATTGAACCAAAGTTGTTAACATTCCTGTATCTTTTGCTTCTTGCGATAAATATGGTTCGTCAACTTTATAACCATTGCGATAAACATAAACCTTTTTATCGGCTTGATTTTGCATAATTTTTATTTTGTCGCCAGGCATACCAATAACACGTTTAATAATATAGTTAACATCAATCGAATTAGTTGGTCTTTCAACAACAACAATATCTTCGTAGCCATAAGGTAACACTTTGTTAATATATACCATATCGTGCTTAACATCGCCTTCGGCATTTAGTGTTGGTTGCATTGATATTCCTTTAACAGGAGCACTAACAAAAATTATGCTAAAAATAATAATAAACACTGCAACAAACGAACAAACAAGTAAAATTGCTTGGCTTAAAAATTTAGCCCAATAGTTTGTTTTTTTATATATTAAATTTTCTGATTCAAAATCAATCTTTTTCACATTTTTAATTTTATCATACAAACAAAAAAAATAAAAGTGAGATTTTGTTGTTTTTTGTAATATAAATATATATATAATTTAAAAAAATCAATATTGACTAATTATAACATTTGCTATAAAATTAAATTAAGGTAATAAATATGAACTTAACAAAACAAATGTATAACTACAAACACAATATTGATGTTGGAAAATATGGGGATTTTTCGTATGAACAACTAATTTGCATGTTGGATCCCGAAGAATTTTATTATCATGTTACCAGCAAGGAGGAATTGCTGCAATTTATGCAAGCCCTTCACATTGGTTATTCCTGCGAAATGGGAGAACAATATGTTCCGGTTGTTTTTTCAAAGTTGCAAGGAAAAACCGATGGTTTTGTTATGCCTGGTGACGATATAAAAATACAAATTAACCACAAATTGGGTGATATGTATAATATTATGAAAGAGTGCTATAACACTTATTATCCATTTTACTTATTTGAAGTTGTTATTCACGAATCAAACCATATTTTTCAAGATGCTGCTATTGAGGCAGGAGATTTTGATAGGCTTTCAATCGAAAATAAAATTGGTGCATTACACTATGCTTTGGCACAAAAAATGCGTGATTGCCATGCCAGAGAACTTATTGATTTAGACGAAGAAAAAAATGATAATCTTTATGCCTTTTTAGATATTGAAGATTTGATTAGCGAAATAAAAGGCGAACGCAACGGCGAGTTTTTTTATGGTAACGAACCTTGTGAAATTGCAGCTAGAAGCAACGCATTGCGAGAGGCTGAAAAACTGTTAAAAATTCCTACACTTTCAAAAAGTGGAATAAAACTATTTAAAGAATATATTTTAAGTCGCAAACAAAACAATGTGTTTATGGTAACCGAAAACAGCGATACCAACTATGTGTTTTTTATGGACTTGTTAAAAGCCGAAATGTTTACTGCCGATCCAGAAATAAAAATACTTAGAGATAAATTGATTGAAGTTGTTGATGCCGAGTTTTCAAAACAAGGCTTGCCAACAATTGGTGGATTTGAAGAAGGTTTTTATGCTAGTGCCGAAAGAATAACAAAACGATTGTTAGATAGAGCCAAGGCTTTGGATGATAAAATGTATGAAATAAAAAAACTACCAAAAGCCGAGCAAGAAGAAGCTAAAAAAGCACTACAAGCCGAACAAGATAAGTTAGCTGCTTCGTATGATAGATATATTGATAGATTATTTTTAAAACGAATTGAAAATTTTAAAATAATTAATAAACAATATTATAAATTATTCCCTTATATTATCGAAACAAAACCTGTTACAAAAATTGATAATAAAGATGAGCGTTTGGGCGATTTATATTCGTTTGAAGGAATTAGACATAGCGAACATATAAGAATAAAAAAGTAGGTTAAGGTCTATGACTTTTGAAACTATTGAAAAAGCAAAA
>CALDPW010000034.1 GCA_937911885.1 uncultured Clostridia bacterium
TATCCATTTGAGAATAAAGAATTATTTGAAAAACAATTCCCAGCAGATTTTATCGCTGAAGGTATAGATCAAACAAGAGGTTGGTTCTATGTATTACTTGTTATATCTACTATTATTTCAGGAGAAAGTTCATATAAGAATGTTTTAGTTAATGATTTAATGCTTGATTCTGAAGGTAAGAAGATGAGTAAGAGTGCAGGAAACATCGTTGAACCATTTACTACAATTGAAAACTATGGAGCAGATTCAACTATTTCTCAAACTTTGGGCGCTGGAATGGGTGACTATTACTATGCTCATAAAAATCAATTGTTAAAAATTGACGATAACATTTCAAACGATCAAGCTGTGTTGATTGAGCCTTTTGCTGTTTCGCTACACGCAGTGTTAAAACGCATTCCTAATCCTGGCGAAAAAGTGCTGGTTGTTGGCGCTGGAATGATTGGTTTGGGAATTATTCAAATGCTTAAAATATTTCAACCAAACTGCAAAGTTTATGTTATGGAACGTGATGTGGTTAAACAACAATTTGCGCTAAAACTTGGCGCTGATGAAATTGTTAAAGGCAATGCGTATGAGGCAGTTGCTAAATGCACGGACGCAAAACTTTATAAAAAAGGTAACAACATAATGTTAATTGGTGGATTTGATTCCATTTTTGACACAGTGGGAAAAGGTTCGCTGTTAAATGATACTTTGCGTTGGGTAAAAGCAAGAGGAACAATTGTTAAGGTTGGTTATCAAATGACTAAAACAAAATTTGATGAAACACCTCTTTGGTGGCAGGAAGTTAACATTATTGGTGTTGATAGCCACGGAATGGAAAATTATAATGGAAAAAAACAAAGTTCGTTTGAAATGGTTATTGATTTAATGAATCAAAACAAACTTACAACCAATGGATTTATTACCCACCACTTTAAGTTGACTGATTATAAAAAAGCATTTAAACTATTAATAGAAAGAACAGAACCGGCGATAAAAGTTGTGTTAGATTGTGAGGTGTAACATGAAAGATTTAGGCGTTTTTGATAGATTAACAGTATTAAAAGGTGATATAACCCAAATTACAGCCGATGCAATAGTAAATGCTGCTGCACCACATTTGTTAGGTGGCGAAGGCGTTGATGGCGCAATTCATAAAGCTGCCGGCCCAGAATTGCTAGGCGAATGTCGTGGATTAAAAGGTTGTAGGCTTGGCGAAGCAAAAATAACAAAAGGTTATAGACTTCCTTGCAAACATATAATTCACACAGTTGGTCCAGTTTATGACCATTTTAGGGTAGACGAACAATTGATGGAACTAAAAAGCTGCTATGTTAACAGCATAAAATTAGCCAAAGAACATGGACTAAAAACAATTGCATTCCCTTGTATTGCTAATGGTATTTATGGTTTTCCAATTAGGCTTAGTGTTGATATGGTTTTTGAAACCTGTTTACAAGCTTTAAAAGAAGATAGCGAATTAAAAATATATTTAGTATGTTACGAAATGAGTGCATATGAACAATATGTTGATTGTTTGGTAAAAATAAAAAGCAACCTTAAATAGGTTGTTTTTTTGTTGGAATTTTGCTTATTGAAAATAAATTATATTTATGATATAATATTTATAATATGGAAAAAGAAAAACTAATTAAGTTGTTCGATTATTTAAATGGTAGGCAACATTCGGCAGAAGCTATTAAAACCGAAATTGCAACAGTTAATCCAAAATTGGGCAACGAATTTTACGAAAAACTTAATAGTGAAACCTTTGATGCTCATGGTGGATTTAAAAGCTGTGTTTATTGGGGTGATAAAAAAGTTTTTGCAATGTTAAAATCAAAAACTCCATATTGTATAGAAGCTATTGATGAAACAAACAAGATTTCAAATGAATTATTAAAATTAAATCGCAGATTTATTGCACATGGCGTATTAACACCAAAAATATATTCAATGTTTTTTGCTGATGAACGCTATATTGAAATTCAAAAGCGAGTTGTGGGTGAACCAATTGCTTTAATTAGAACTTCAAGTTTGCAAACAAAATCTGGCGAACAAATAGATGATGACTATGCTTATCAAAAAATTTATGAACATAATATAAATATGCAACAAACTTTGCTTAAAGCTCCACAAGAACAATTTAACGAACTGTTTAAATCGTTTGTTATACTTAATGGTTTTGGTTTTAGTGTTGAAGATTCTCATGGTGAAAATATTATGTATGGCGAAAAAGGGTTTTCGATAATAGACTTAAATTATTACGATTATTATCAACGCGAAACACATTATGTTTATAACGAACCTCCAAGCATGATAAGTTGTGTTTATGATTTTGTTAAAGCTTTTAGCTATTCAAACGATTCACATTTTTCACTTTTGCAACAAGCAAAAATTAAACGAAACAACATTAAAGTGCTTTCAAAATTATTTGAAGCAGTTGGATCACAACATACCGGAATTGATATTAACAGTTTAGAATATCCTTTGCGTCGTATGTTTGGTGATAGCTGGAAAAGATGTGCACGTGAAGCATTAAAACCACGAAGTTTTTCAATATTAAAAATGTAGGTGTTAATTATGAAAGATGAAGTTATGAATTATTTTAGAAAATTGGCAGGAAAAGATGTTGATAGTCAAACCATTGCCGATGAACTAACAGCAATTAGTTTAGAAGATAGCGATGAATTTATGTCCACTTTTGCAGGTGACTCATTTCATCATGCAGGTGCAAACAAAACTTGCACTTATTTTGGTGATCGATTAATTTATGCAATGTTAAAATCAAAAGAAACTGCCAAAGTTGCACTAGATCAATTTAATGTTAAATATGGTGCCGAAATTGTTGATTATAACGATTCGTTAATTGCAGAAGGTGCGTGTATTGCAAAAGTTTATTCAATATTTTTTGCTGACAAAAAATATGTTGAACTTCAACAACGCATAAAGGGCGAACCTGTTGCAATAAACTCATTGAAAAAAGTTGAAAGAGCTGTTGCTTCAAGGGTGGAAGGATTAACAGAAGAAGAAAAAATTAGAGTTATGGGTGATGAAATTTATAGATTTAATCATCAACAACAAGAACTTATGAAAAATCTTCCACAAAAAGCATTTGATGATTTGTGTAAAACAATTTTGTTATTGCGTGACCGTAAAACAAGATTTTATGATAATCATTGCGAAAATATTTTGGTTGGAAAAGATAGCTTTACTTTAATAGATTTAAACTATCAAAAAATGTTAACTGATTACAAAACAAAAACACAAAAACCAGATTTGTATGATTGTATTGAAGACTTTTTAACACCATTTTCGTTAAGTTCAATGCTTAGAAAACACTTAACAGTTGAGCAACAAAAAGCATTAGATAAAAACAATTATCAAATTGCTAAAAAGTTGGTTAAAGCATTGCAAAACAACAATATTCCAATTAATTTAACTGATTATAGAATTAATATGCCTTTCCAAGATATGTTGGGTGAAAACTACGAAACTTATATGCAACAAATTGCAACCGAACTTCAAGCTGAAAAGGCATCTCCAATTAAAAAAGTGTAGGATAATATGGCAAATAAACAAGTTGTTGAATATTTTAATAGATTGCACTCGGGATCGTTTGCTACTGATAAAGTTGCACAAGTTGGAACAGGGCTAGATGAAAAAACAGCAGAGGAATTGCAACAAATTTTGCAAAGTTCCGAGTATGAGGCAAAAGGACAATATAAAACATGTTCGTTTTTTGGTGATCGAAAAATTTTTGCATGTTTAAAATCCAAAAACCAATATTTGCCAGCCGAAATTCAACGATTTAGAGATGAAGCTTATAACATGATTCAACTAAACAACAAGTTGGTGTCAAAGGGTGCTTGCGTTCCTAAGTTATACTCAATATTTTTTGCAGATAAGCATTATGTCGAAATTCAACACCGTGTTTATGGAAAACCATTGGCGATTTTTAAAATAAACTTTTTTAGCGAGGAAATATTAGGGCACGCCATTAATCCTAACAGCCCTCAAAGCGAAAAAGATATTGTTGGAAAACAGTTGTTTGAATATAATTTAGAACAACAAAAAAAATTAATTAAATTGCCAGTTGAAGAATATAGTAAAATGCTAAAAACAATGTTGGCTTTTAATGATTTGGGAATTTATTTTTATGATAATCACTGTGAAAACATTTTAATTGGCGAAAAAGGCTTAACCATTGTGGATTTTGACTATATGGAAGCTTTGTTTCAACGTAGAAGAATGTTTGAAAATCAGGGGCGAACCGATGTTGGCAAACAATTTAAACGCAGATCGGAAGTTGATATTGCCGAATGTTTTATAAAACCATTTTCGTTTGCACGCCAGCATATGTTTTGTTTGTCGCCACAGCAGCAACAGCAACTTATGAAAAACGATGTGGAAATATTAAAGAAACTTGTTGATGCAATTAGTTTAAACAAAATTGTTGTTCCTGCTGATAACCCACGATTTGTGGAATATGCCAATGTGGTTTTTGAAGGGCAGTTTGATCAAATTGCTCCATATATATTATCGTCGCAACAACAATTGCGACAACAAATGGGGTTGGCACCATTAGCCATGCCAACAGCAAAAGGTAAAAAATAATGATAAAAGAATTGGTAGACTTTTTTAACAACTTAAACGGAAAAACTCTAACACCAGAAGAACTTGAACAATTAGATAATTCGACTGGTGGTAATGTGGCTAAACAAATGATTGAAGCCATTAAGGGTGATCAACACACAAAAAGTGGAGCATATAAAACATGCTCATTTTTTGGCGATGCTCCAGTTTTTGCAATGTTAAAATCAAAACAAGTTTGTTCAAAAGCTAGCCAAATGTTTGTTAAAAACAAGGCCAATCAAATAATTAGATTAAACAATAAATTAGTAACTGGCGGTGCAAGAATTGCAAGGTTGTATTCTATTTTTTATGCCGATAAAAGATATGTTGAAATTCAACAAGCAATAAAGGGCGAACCTATTGCGATAAACAATCTTTCTAACTTTGCAAAAAAAGTTATTGGTCGTCGTATTGATTCTTATTTTACAACCGATATTGATCCACTTGAAAAAAAGAAACTGGGCGATGCTTTGTTTGAATATAATTATAATCAACAACAACTAATGTTAAGTTTGCCACAAAGTGCATTTGATAAGTTGTTTAAAACATATGTATTATTAAACCGTAGAAATATTAGAGTGGACGATAATCACTGCGAAAACTTGTTGGTGGGCAAAAAAGGCTTTACCTTGATTGATTTGGATTATGGTAAAATGGTGGAGCATAATAAAGATTACAAAAACAAACAAACCGACAACAAGGTTGCTCACGATTTTATTTTTCCATTTTCTTATACATCGTTTTATACACCATTTTTAACAATGACCCAAATAAAAAAATTAGAAGATGCTAATGTTGAAATTTTAAAACGATTAATTGATGCAATATCAAACAATAAAGTTGTAATTAATGCAAAAAAAGATATGATTGATGATGTTATTTTTGGCATGGTTGGCATTGATAATGCTATTGATAAGGCAAACTATTTATTTCAGTCGCAAATTGAACTTAGACAAAAACAAGGGTTGCCACCCGATGGTTTTGTTAAGTATTACACAGCAACTCCAAAACGCAAATAGAAGCAAAATTTTGCTTCTATTTTTTTATGCTAAATGGGTTAACATTTGCATAAACTATAACTATAAAAATAAAAAACTAAAAACCTTATGTCAAAAACTAATAATTATTTAATAATTATTTATAAAATTTTTGTAGATTTATGACGATTGTTGTTTTATTTGCTTTTTAGTTTTTTTTAACTGTGCTAAAATATGAGTAATGTATAAGTTAAGGAGTTTGTAATTATGAATCCAATTTACTATATTTATATTGTATTAGGTGTTAGCTTTATATCCTATGTTGGATTATTAACAATTAGAATTGTTAAAGGTAAAAAACGCAAAAAACAAGAAGCTGCTGTTAACGAAGAAAAAGTTAAAAACAACTTGAACGAAGTTGACGATGTTCGCTACACAATGGAAGAAAACCCTGTTAATGTAACCGAAACAATTAATGATCAAGGCATTGCTGTTAGTGAAGAATCAGTTAATGCAACATTCTTGCAAAAAGATTATATTCTTGCTCAAAATACTCCTGTTGAAGTTTCGCCAGAGGGTGAATTAAAACCTGGCAAATATATTGTTTTATCTACCGATGAAAATCAAGATAGATTCAATATTCGCGTTGGTATTTATGTTCGAGAATATCACCACAACCAAGAAATTGTTTTGGCCGATGGTGATACTGTTTGTGCAGTTAGTTCTTCAGTTATTTTAAGATAGGGGGAATATATGGGATTATTTAGTGGTTTTAAAAGCCAATTATTAAAAGTTATTGAATGGACAGATGACACTACAAACACATTGGTTTACAAATTTCCAATGGATGGTCGTCAAATTATGTATGGATCAAAACTAACAGTTAGAGAAAGCCAAGCTGCTGTGTTTGTTAACAAAGGCAAATTGGCCGATGTTTTTGCTCCTGGTTATCATAAACTAGAAACATCAAACATTCCAGTTCTTTCAAAATTGTTAAGTTGGCCATATGGTTTTAACTCACCATTTTTTGCAGATGTTTATTTTGTAAACACAAAACAATTCACAAACGTTAAATGGGGAACAAGCAACCCAATTACAATGCGTGATAAAGATTTTGGAACAATTAGAATTAGAAGTTATGGTACATATGCATTTAAGGTTTCTGATCCTGTTGTTTTCTTGCGTGAACTTTTTGGAACAAATTCAACCTTTAAAACCGAAGATATTGTTTCATACTTAAAAAGCATGTTGGTTGCAACCATTTCGGATACAATTGCAGAGTCTAAAATTTCAGCTTTAGATCTTGCTTGCAACTTGCTAGAATTTAACAAAGTTTGCCAAGGCAGATTAAATGAGGAATTTGGAAAACTTGGTTTGGCATTAACCAATTTAGTTATTGAAAACATTTCATTCCCAGAAGAAGTTGAAAAAGCTATTGATACTCGCTCATCAATGGGTGTTATGGGCGACACAATGGATACATTTGTAAAATATCAAGCAGCACATGCTTTGCGTGAAAGTGCAAACAATCCAAATGGTAATAACATGGCAGGCATTGGTGTTGGTCTTGGTTCTGGTGCTGCACTAGGTCAAATATTAAACGAAAGCATTAAAGTAACATCTGGTGCTAAAAAACAATGCACAAATTGTGGATCAGAATTAAAAGCTTCGGCAAAGTTTTGCCCAGAATGTGGATTTAAGTTTGGACCAGCTAAAAAGAATTGTGTTCACTGTGGTGCAGAAATTGCAGCAAAAGCAAAATTCTGCCCAGAATGTGGTAAAAACCAATTAACAAAACGTGTTTGCTCAAAATGTGGTGCAGAAGTTAGTGGAAAAGGTAAGTTCTGCCCAGATTGTGGTGAAAAACTATAAGGAAAAATATGAATAAATTAAGTAATAAGTGTGGTTCTTGTGGCTACACTTTAACTTTTGATACACAAAGTCAATCGTTAAAGTGTTTGCATTGTGAAAGTGTAACACCAATCAATGCGCAAAATTTAATAACAAAACATGATTACACAGTCGATAGTTCTCTAAAACAAAACGATGAGCACAACCTTGTTTATAGTTGTGTAAACTGTGGTGCAAAAACTAATATTAGTGAACACATTTTGGGCAAATGTCCTTATTGTGGTTCAAGCGATGTTGAAGAATTAAGCAATTCTTTAAAACATGATGCCGATGGAATTATTCCTTTTGAAATTAGTAAAGATGTTGCTCAAAAAAAATATAAAGAATGGCTTAAACGAAAAAAGTTTGTTCCAAACAACTTAAAAAGTAAGTCTAAAATAAAAACAATGGAAGGTTTTTATTGCCCATGTTTTTGTTTTGATTATGATGTGCAATCAAAATATAGTGGTGTTGGAATTAGGGAGCATCGTGTAACAAGACATGTGCGCACAAGCAATGGAACAATGCGAACAGTTACCGATGTTGAAATAACCAGGCATCCTTTTTCGGGAAGTAGAAACGATAAGTTTGAAAATTTGATAATTACTGCAAATGGTTTGGTCGCCGATAATGAAATTGAAAAACTAGGCAATTTTGGCTTGGAAAAATTAAAAGTGTTTAATCCTGCATATTTATTAGGGTTTGTTTCGCAAGATGGCTCGCAAACAGTGCATCAAGGGTTTTCAACTTCAACAAATTACACAAAAAAAGAAATTGAAGAAAGAATTAAAAATGCACATGGTTTTGATAGGCTTGATAGTATTAAACTTGCATCCGATTATCAAAATAAAAAATATAACTACATATATTTGCCAATTTATATTTGCAGTTTTATTTATAAACAAAAGGATTACAGATTTTTAGTTAATGGATATTCTGGCTATGTAACAGGAAAAGTTCCACGCAGTGGCTGGAAGATTTTTGGTTTTGTTATGTTGATAATACTTGCTGTTTTAGGTGTTGTATTTTTGGCTAATTTATAAAAAATAAAAGCACTAATTATAGTGCTTTTTTTTATTTGTTTTTGGCTGGGGTGGTAGGATTTGAACCCACGAAATGGAGGAGTCAGAGACCTCTGCCTTAGCCACTTGGCAACACCCCATTAATTGTTTAGATTATATCAAATAAAACTTTATTTGAAAAATATTAAAGGCGATTTTTGGTTTAACAACGCTATTGTTTTGCAAAAAAATCAAAATTATTGTATCATTTTTATATGAGAAATTTACATTGTGAATATTTTAATGTTTGTGGTGGTTGTTCTAACTTAAATATTGATTACAACACCCAACTAAAAAACAAACAAAAATATGTTAAGGATTGTTTAAAACAATTTAATATTGATGCAAAGGTGGAGCCAACAGTTGGCATGTATTTTCCGTATAAGTATCGCAACAAACTACATCTTGCAATAAGAGATGTTAGAGGTAAATGTGAAATTGGCTTTTTTATGGAAAATAGCAACAAAATTGTTAATGTTAACACTTGTTGTTTGTTTGATGCTTGGGCTGAAAAATTAATTAAAATTGTTAGAACATATATAACAAAATTTAAGATTGAACCATATAATAAACGAAACAACACTGGCACACTAAAATATGTTGTTGCCAGATATATTGATGGTGAACTTATTTTAACTTTGGTTGTTACTAACACTCGATTTGGTGGTAGGGATTGGTTGGTTCACGAACTTAGTTCAAATTTTAAGGCTGTTAGTGTTTATTTAAATGTAAACAAGCGAACCGATAATGCTGTGTTTGATGAAAATGAGTTTAAACACATTGGTGGATTTAAACGTTTGCGTGGTGAAATTTTGGGTGTTAAGTTTGAACTTTCGCCAAATTCGTTTTTTCAGGTTAACACCGATATAACATCTAAAATATATAAAAAAGTGTGTGAGTTAATTAATCCAACACATTATTCTTGTGTGTTAGATTTATATTCGGGTATTGGAATAACAAGCTGTATTTTTGCAAAGAACAAAGCAAAAGTTGTTTCAATTGAAAGTGTTCCACAAGCTGTTAATGATGCAAAAAATCTAATTAAAATTAATGATTTAGAGGACTATATAACTCCATATTTAGGAAAGTGTGAGCAACTTATTACAAAAATAAACTTTAACAAAATTGTTGGTGGAAATGCTGATATTTCGGCTTTTGTTGATCCTCCACGAATTGGATGTCAAAAAGTTGTGCTTGATAAAATTATTGAGTTAAAACCAAAAACTTTTATCTATTTAAGTTGCAATCCCGAAACTTTGGCGCGCGACTTAAAAGTTTTGGTTGATGGTGGATATAAAATTGAAAGTGTTACTCCATATGATATGTTTCCACAAACAAACCATGTTGAAACTTTGGCTGTGTTAAAAATATAATAAAGGAATATTTAATGGCAAAAAGATTAGAGAAAAAAGTTGAAAAACAAATAAAAAAATCTATTAAAAAAACTAACAAATTAACATTATTTTTTACTGCGTTGTTTTTGGTTGTTGGATCTGTTGGTGGATTTTTTGGATATAAAACAATTACCCAAAATGATACATTTGAAATTGTGGGAAACAAACAAATAACTTTATCTGTTGGGGACTTATATGTTGAGCAAGGCGCTAAAATAGTTAGCTTTGGTAAAGATATTTCCAGCAAAGTAATTATTGAAGGAACTGTTGATACAACCACTGCTGGTGAATATGCAATTACTTATTCGGTGGACGACTTTTTGTTTAAGGGCGTTAAAAAAGTTAGAGTAGTTGTTGTGGAATAAGGGGGAACTTAAATGAGTAAAAGAGTTAAAGAGTTTTCGCTTGGGCTAACTGTTTTGTTGTGTATTGTTTCCTTAATTGTTGGTGCAGCTTTGGGAGTTGTTGGCGCTTATTTATATCAAAAACAAACCAACCCTGCATTTGAAAGTGATGTTTATTCTAATGGTGAAGTTAGTTTTCACTTTTTGGAACTAGGAAATAATAGTTCGGGCGATAGTATTTATATTAAAAGTGGTGAAACCGATATTTTGGTTGATGGTGGATCAAAAACTGGTAGTAGCAAAGTTATTAAGGATTATGTTAGCAACTTTGTTACCGATAACGTGTTGGAGTATGCAATAATTACTCATGCCGATAGCGATCATATTGCTGCATTTGCAGGGGATGGTTCAAATACTAGTTTGTTTGAATATTTTGATATTAAAACAATTATTGATTTTCCTAAAACAAACAAAACCACACAAGTTTATAATCGTTATGTCGAAAAACGCACTGCCGAAGTTGCGCAAGGTGCAACACATTACACAGCTTTGCAATGCTGGAACGAAACTGATGGCGCTAAAAAATCATTTGAAATTAGCAATGGTGTTACATTAAACATTTTATATAATTATTATTACGAAAATAATACTTCACACGAGAACAACTATTCGGTTTGTTTTCAAATTGAACAAGGTGATAACAAATTTTTATTTACCGGTGACTTAGAGGAAGATGGCGAAGAATATTTGGTTGAATATAATTCGCTATCAAAGGTAAAATTGTTTAAAGCAGGGCATCATGGATCGCCAACATCTAGTAATGATGTGTTATTAAATGTTATTCAACCCGAAATTGTTGTTGCAACATGTGTTGCAGGATCGGTTGAATATACTGATAATTTATTAAACACTTTCCCATCGCAAGAAGTTATTAATAGTGTGGCAAAATGGACCGAAAAATTTTATGTTACAACCGTTGGTAGCATTGCCGAAAATGGAACAAAAGAAGATGGATCTATTGATTATAAAGATACTGGATTTGAAAGTTTAAATGGAAACATTGTTGTAAACTGTGTTAAAGGCAAAGTTGAAGTTAACTGCTCAAACAATAATGTATTATTAAAAGATACAAATTGGTTTAAGCAATACAGAACAACTCCTACAAATTGGAAATAAAAAAACACCCGTTTGGGTGTTTTTTTTACCAATCGTAAACTTTGTGAGTGTTTGATTTAACATCGTCGTAATAATCAAAATACTTTTCTTTAAATTGCTTTGTTTGTTTTAGTGCAAGCTCGGCTTTTATTTGTTTTATTGATTTTTTCTTATTGGTGGTTTGTGGTTTTTTTGTGTTTTGATCCATTATTTTAAAACCACTTTCATAAAGTTCTTTTTGCCTTTTTTAAGCATTAACACACCATCAACAAAATCAGCATTTGTAATAACATAAGCAAATTGTTTGTTAGGTTCGCCATTAACCGAAACAGCACCTTGTTCAATCATGCGTCGTCCTTCCGATTTTGAAGGAACAAGTTTTGTTTGAGCCAACAAATCAACCAAGGTTATTGTGTTAAGGCTTTGGCTATCAAGTTCAAATGTTGGAGCATTATCTAGGCTGCCTGCACCATTAAACAATGCTTGGCTAGCTTCGGCTGCAATTTTTGCATCTTCTTCGCCTCTAACAAATTTTGTTATTTCATAACTTAAAACTTTTTTAGCGTTAACAATATCGTCGCTAATCAATTTTTTAACTTCTGCCATTGGCATATCGGTAAACAATGCAAACATCATTTCAACACAAGCATCTGGTGTTTGGTAAACGCCTTGGTAAAAATCGTAAGCACTAATTTTGTTTTTATCAATCCAAATTGCGCCTTTTTCGGTTTTACCCATCTTTTTACCTTCTGGTGTTAGTAATAATGGATTTGTTGCTCCAACCAATTGAACATTAGTGTTGTTTGCAAAGTTTAATTTACGTTGCAATTCAACACCAGCAACAATGTTTCCCCATTGATCTCCACCACCATATTGCAATGTGCAACCATATTCGCGATTTAGGTGAATAAAGTCGTAAGCTTGCATTAACATATATCCCATTTCAAAAAAGGTTAGTCCACCTTCTTCAATACGGTTTGCGTAAATTTCGCTGCTTAGCATTTTGTTAACATTAAAGTGAACACCAACTTCACGCATGAAATCAATATAGTCATATCCTTTAAACCAATCTGCATTGTTAACAATTATTGCTGGATTATCGCCTTCAAAATCTAAAAAGATTTTTAATGTTTCTTTAATTTGTTTAATGTTGTTATCAATTTTTTCTTTGGTTAACATTTGGCGAAGTTCTGTTCTGCCACTAGGATCTCCAACACAAGCAGTTGCTCCACCCATTAAAAGTAACACTTTATGGCCAGCTTGTTGAAATCTTCTTAAAATGCAATAAGGAACACAGTGGCCAATATGTAAGCTATCGGCTGTTGGATCTGATCCTTCATATAAAGTTATTGGTGTTCCACTTTCAAGCATCTTTTTTAAAGCGTCTTCATCGGTGCATTGGTATAGTAATCCACGCTCTTTTAATGTGTTGTATAAATTTTTATCTGTCATATCTAATCTCCGTTTATTTTAAATTATTTATAGTTTATTGTTTTGTAAGTGCTAGTTTTTGACAATAAAACACACCTGCAATAATAATGCATAGTTTTTTATGTATTGAATTTTCTATTATAAAAAATCTTTCCATAACAAATAAAAACGCACACCCATCCAATTTTTAAGGACGAAGTGTGCGTTCGTGGTACCACCTTAATTCGTTTGAAAATGTTTCAAACCTTATTTTGTTTTGTTTACGCCAAAACTTTAAAACTCGTTTTGCTCCCACAGTGTAATTCAATATTAAACCTTGTAAGTTTTGCAGCATCCAACTTATCTCTGTTTGCCAGTTTAATCTCTACTAAAAAGTGCTCATCGCAAAAATATACTAATTTATATCATATATTTTTTTGTGTGTCAATTGGCAAAAAATAAATTTGAACAACTATCTTAAATGTGTTATACTTTTTACAATAAAACTTAAGGATTAATTAAATGAAAAAATTTGGCAAATTTATGCTTTGGCTATTTTTTGGTTTGTTTATTTTTGTTTATTATTTTTTAAAAGAGTTAAATAAAGATAGTTAGGAGTTAATATGATTACAATTGTTTTGGTTGAACCAGAAATTCCACAAAACGCTGGAAACATTGTTAGAACTTGTGCTGCTACTGGTAGCAGATTAATTATGGTTAAGCCTTTGGGCTTTATTATGGAAGATAAATATTTTAAACGTGCTGGTATGGATTATTTAGATTTTGCTAATGTTGAAGTTGTTGATAGCTTTGAACAAATTGTTGAAGCTAATCCCGGCAAACAATTCTTTTTTGCATCCACAAAAAGTAAGCATACACACACCGAAGTAAAATATCCAAACGATTGCTTTATTGTGTTTGGCAAAGAAAGTTATGGATTAAAAGAAACACTATTAAAAAAATATTATGATAATTGTATTAGAATACCAATGAAGGAAACTGCTCGTAGTTTAAACTTATCAAATAGTGTTGCAATTGTTTTGTATGAAGCATTGCGTCAAAATAACTTTGAAAGTTTGAAGGAATATGGCGAACTAACCGGCAGAAGCGAAAATGAGTTTTAAAAAAAGATTGCACTTGGCAATCTTTTTTATTTGTTTTGAGTTAAATATTGTTTAACTGGTTGGCATGGTTCGCCTTGATAAAGCATAAACAAGTGATGTAACGAACGAGATGCACTAATATATAGGTTTTGATATTCAAAAGGTGAGTTGTAGTTTTGTTGACTAACATTAGGAACAATAACGCAATCAAATTCTAACCCCTTACTTTGAAACGATGGAACAATTATTAATCCATTTGGTAATGTTACCGATTTTGCATTTATTGTTTCAATGTTTAGGTGTGGACTAATTAAATTAATGTAATGATCACATTCTTGTTGATCTTTTGTTATTATTGCAATGTTTTTGTATTTTTTATCTTCAACTTGATTTAATAAATATTTTAATTTATCAATAAAGTCGGTTTCATTTTCGGTTTTTAAAATTATTGGAGTATTGCCACCTTTTCTAACCATATCTACATCGGTTCGATTTCCAATTAAGTTACACAACTTTCCAATTTCTTCACTGGTTCGGTAACAACGATTAATTGTTAAATACATTGAGTTATCAAATAATTCGTGCAATTGTTCAATTGCTTTTTTGCTATCTTCTGGGCAAATGCTTTGGCCATAATCTCCCAAAATTGTTTTTGAACAAGGATACAAAATGTTTAACACTCTAAATTGCATTGGGCTGTAATCTTGCATTTCGTCAACAACCAAATGTTCAACATGATTAAAGCTGTTTAATCCAACTAGGTAATTATCAATTAACATTAGTGGGAATGCATCTTCGTATTTTATTTTGCCTTTTTGAGTCTCAAATTTAAAGTCGTGTTCTTTTAAAAAGTCGGTATATAAAATGTGGTTAAGATTTTTTGGTGTTAAATATCTAATGTATCGGTCGCAGGCAGTTTTGGTTTTGCGTTCGTTATATTCAAAATCCCACAAAGCACTTTTAACCATTAGTTGACCTTTAATTTTGTTTTTAATTTGCCATAGTGGAAGGTTTGCATATTGTTTAAATATTTCAATAATGCTTTCTTTTTCCATAACAAAGTTTTCTTTAACAAAATCGGTTAAGTATAAATACTTAAATATGTTATCTGTTAAAAACTTTTCGAGGTCATAAACAATTTGAATTGAGTTTTTGTAACTAATATCTGGTGTTATTTTTCTTAAATGCAACAAACGTTCATATTGTTCGGCTTTTGTTTCAACTTTTTGTTTTAGTTCGTAGTAGTAGTCGTTAATAATCCTGTCAAAGTTGATGCTTTTAATGTTTTCTTCACCCATTTCTGGTAACACGTTTGAAATATAATCTTCAAAAACTGTGTTAGGCGAAAGTATTTGTATGTTATGTGAATTTAAAATGTTGCGTTGCCTATAAAGTAAAAATGCTATTCGGTGTAATGCAATACTTGTTTTTCCACTTCCGGCAACCCCCTGAACAATAACATTTGTTCTGTAAGGTAATCTAATAATGTTGTTTTGTTCTTTTTGAATTGTTGCAACAACGTTTTTCATTTTTTCGCTTGTGTTTTTGCTAAGCGCTTGTTGCAAAATTTCATCATCAATTTTTAGTGAACTGTTAATTATGTATTGAAGTTTTCCACCTTCTACTTTTATTTGGTTTTTTGATAGCAGATCAACTTCGTTTGTTTGTTCTTCAACATCGTAGCTAGCTTTGCCAACTTCGTAATCATAAAACAAACTTGATACTGGTGCACGCCAATCTAATATAAATGGGGCAGGGGGATCGTTAAATCCTGTTAGACCAATATATAATTCTTCTTCTTTTCCGTTTTCTTTAATGCGTATTTTGCCGTAATATGGACTATCTAACATTTTTTCCATATTTCTATGCATTCTAAACACAACCATATAATCATCAATCGTTTGATCAAAAATGGTTTTGTTCAAGGCTTTTTCAACGTCATCCATCTCGGTAATGGAATCCCAGAATTCAGCCTGATTTTTAAGTCCTTTATCTTTGTAGTATTCTTTTTCTTCTTGCAAAATTTTTAATTTGTTCTGCACAGCAAGCAAGGTTTCATCTAGCACTTTTGTTTCGCGTTTTAATTCTTCGCTACTCATATCCACCTCTCTACTATTAAATTTTAGGACTAAAAAAAGTGCTAAAAACCCCAAAATACCGATTTTTTGACATTTTTAGCACAAAAATTAGCGAAGTCAGTTTAACATACCATTATTAATATGTCAACAAAAATTTTTAATGTTAATTATATAATAATTAAAGAAAGTTGTAATTAATCATTACAAATTGTTAAAACAATTAACATAAACAACTAATTTTGGTTTTTTGCATTGACTTAACATTTGTTTAATGATATAACAATAAGCAGTTGAATAAAAACTATGAAGATGTGTAAGTAGCACTTGCTTTTCATATAAGGAAGGTTGGTCGGCGACTGAGAGCCAACTATGTTCAGAGCATTTTGTGAATTTCAGCATTGGAGTTGCTTTGCGAGAAACTAAGCATTGCCGGAAAACAACCGTAAAAATTATTAATGAGGTTTGGTTAAAAGCCAAATAAAATTAGGTGGTAACACGATAATTCGTCCTATGTATTGGGGCGAATTTTTTGTTTTTTAAAAGGAGATAATCATGAAAGAAAAACTAGAACAAATTAAAAAGGATTTTGACTTAGATTTGGCTTCGGTAAAAAGCTTTGAAGATCTTGAATCCCTAAAACTAAAATATATGGGTAAAAAAGGTTTAATTAATCAAGTTATGCCAATGTTAAAAGATGTTCCAAACGAACAAAAACGTGAAATGGGAATGCTTGTTAACTCGGTTAAAACAGCAATTGAAACCAGCATTGATAGTGTTAATCAAAATTTGGAACAACAAAAGTTGGATAACGAACTTAACAATGCAAAGTTAATTGATATAACAATGCCAGTTGAAACAGGTGTTGGTTCGTTGCACCCAAGAACAATTTTGCAAAAGGAAATTGAAGAAGTGTTTGTTTCAATGGGATTTACTGTTGATATGGGTAACGAAATTGAAACCGAATTTAACAACTTTGATGCTGTAAATGTTCCTTCAACACACCCAGCACGTGATATGCAAGATACATTTTGGTTAAGCAATGGTCAAGTATTAAAAACACACACATCTGCTGGTCAAAATCGTATTTTATCAAAATATAAAGGCACTTGCCGTGTAATTTTCCCGGGCAGATGTTTTAGAAACGAAGCCTTAGATGCTGGTCACGAAAACACATTCTTTCAAATGGAAGGTGTTATTGTTGATAAAAATGTTAGCGTTGCAAACTTGATATATTTCATGAAAGAAATGCTTTCAAAAGTGTTCAAAAAAGAAGTAGAAGTTAGATTGCGTCCTGGTTATTTCCCATTTACCGAACCAAGTTTTGAAATGGATGTTAAATGTCCTTTCTGCGATGGCGTTGGTTGCAAAACTTGTGGTGGCAGTGGTTGGATTGAACTTTGCCCATGTGGAATGATTCATCCTCGCGTGTTGGAAATGGCAGGAATTGATCCAAACGAATATTCGGGCTGCGCATTTGGTTTGGGATTTGATCGTTTGGTTATGATAAAATCAAACCTTAACGATATTAGAGTTTTGAATAGTGGAAATTTAAAAGTGTTAAAACCATTTAAGGTTAACATTTAAGGAGAAATTATGAGAGTTTCGATTAATTGGATTAAGGAATTTGTTGATTTAAGTGGAATTGAAGTTGATGAACTTGTAAAAAGATTTAACTTATCAACAGCCGAAATTGAAGATGTTTATTATATGGGATCAAACACCAAAAATGTTGTTTTAGCCAAAATTTTGGAAGTTAATGATCACCCAGAAAGTAAAAAATTGCATATTTTAAAGGTTGACGATGGTTTGGAAGTTCCAACACAAGTTGTTTGTGGTGCTCCAAATGTTAGAGTTGGCATGATTACAGCTTTTGCAAGAGTTGGAAGTTTGGTTAATGGCACTCCTATTAACAAAGCAAAACTTGCTGGTGTTGAAAGTTTTGGTATGTGTTGTGGCGAAAGTGAACTTGGAATTGGCTCAGACGAGAGTGGAATTATTGAGTTTGATGAAATTGCACCAATGGGAACCGATATTAAAACACTTTTTGCAATTGATGATGTTATTTTAGAAATTGATAACAAAACCTTAACAAATCGTCCAGATTTGTGGGGACATTATGGTTTAGCAAGAGAATTTGCTGCTATTTTTGGTCGTGAATTAAAACCTTTGCAATTAGAAAACCTAGAACAATACAACAATCTTAAAAAACTTGATATTAAAGTAGAAAACAAAAACTGCTATCGATATTCGGGAATTACCGTAAAAAATGTAACACAAAAACATAGCCCACTAAACATGAAAATTAAGTTGAATTATTGTGGTATGCGAGATATTAATTTGCTTGCTGATATGACAAACTATTTAATGTTGGAAGTTGGTCAACCAATGCATGCTTTTGATAATGCTATTGTTGAAGGAATTACTGTTACCGAACCACAACAAAACGTAAAAATGACAACACTTGAAGGCGAAGAACACGAAGTTAAGGCTGGTAGTGTGTTAATTTGTGATAACAAGCTAGAACCTGTTGCAATTGCTGGTGTTAAAGGTGGCTTAAAATCTGGAATTTCGGATGCTACAACATCACTATTGTTAGAATCGGCAACATTTGATCCTGTTGCAATTAGAAAAAGTGCAAAAGCTGTTGGTTTGGTTACCGATGCTAGTTTGCGTTACGAAAAATCGTTAGATCCCGAACTTACTGTAACAGCTATTGCAAGATTGATTTATGTGCTAAAACAAATTGATAAAAACATTGAGGTTAGCAGTGCATTAACCGATGTTTATAACTTTAAATATCCAAAACACACAATTTCCACAACTTACAAATTCTTAAACGATCGTAGTGGATTAGAACTACCAAAACAACGTGTTAAAGCCATTTTAACAAGTTTAGGATTTGAATTTGCCGAGGACGAAAACAACGGATTTACCGTTAATGTTCCTTCGTGGCGTGGAACAAAAGATGTTTCGATTAAGGAAGATTTGGTGGAAGAAGTTTTAAGAATGTATGGTTATGATAACATTACTCCACTTCCATTAAGTTTTAATTTGGAACCTGTTATTCAACAAAAAGAACAAGTGTTAGAATACAAAACAAAACGTTTACTTGCCGAAAAATATGGCATAAGCGAAGTTCATACATATTTGTGGAATTATGAAGATTTTAATAATGCGCATGGTATTAACGAAAACAGTGTTGTAACACTTATGGATACATCAAACAGTGGTCAATCTGGCATTAGAAATCGTTTGGCACCAAGCGTTATTAAAGTGATGTTCGAAAACAGAAACAACTTTAACGATATTAAGATTTGTGAAATTGGCAGAGTTGCAAATGCTATTAAAAATAACATTGTTGAAGAACAAAATCATTTAGCAGTTGTTTTGGCAAGCACAACAAAAACCGATGCTGATTTATATTTTGAATTAAAAGCAATTGTTGAAAACTTGGCTGAATCGCTAGTTGAAACAAAAGTTGAATACATTATGGAGCAAACCGAAGAATATTTGCATCCAAAAAATTCGTGCGCACTTTATGTTAACAATCAAAAAATTGGTTGTATGGGCGTAATTAATCCACGAACAAATCAAAGTTTATCAGCTAAACACAAAATTTGTGTGTTAGAACTTGATTTTGGAAAATTTGTTAATGCTCCAGTTGTAAAACAAGCCAGAAATGCTGTTTCAAAATTCCAAAGTGTTAGCCTAGACTTTAACTTTTTAGTTCCAGAAAACATGCCATATAAAGCCATTGAAGATATTATTAAAAACTTTAAATGCAACTTTATTATGGAACAAAAATTAAAAGATGTTTACGAAAATAAAGAAGTGTTAAAAGATAAAAAGAGTTTTACAATTAACTTTGTAATTACTCCTACCGATAAAACTTTAACAACAAAAGATATTGAAACATTTAGCGCAAGAATTATTGCCGAATTTAAGAAAAACGGTATTGAACTTAGAGCTTAAAATGGTGCACGCAAGTGCATCATTTTTTTGTTTTAATAATATTTTTGCGTTAACATTGTTGGTTAGTAGTTAAATTTTACAACATAAATAAATAAAAATTAGACACAATATAAATATATATTTAATATAAATATTTATTTTGTGTTTATTTTTTGTTTTGCGATAGAACATTTTTTTGTTAAAATGGTGGTAGTTACAAAAAGGAAGAATGGATTATGAAAAAACATAAATCGTTACTTACATTAATAATTGGTATTATTTCCACAGCTATTTTAGCAGGCTGTGGTTGTTCTAATAATGTTAACCCAACAAAAATTGTAGTTGACTGCGAGTCGACTTCTGTTATTGTTGGAAACACAGTGGATATTAATTATAGCATTTCGCCAGTTAATGCAACCAAAACACAAGTTTCGGTTAGCGTTAACAAGCCGGATGTTGTATCGGTATCGGAAACAACACTAAACGGAATAAATGGTAAGGTTACCGTTACAGCATTAAAAGAAGATGCTGAGGGTGCACTTATTACATTTAGTATTGATGGCACAAACTTAATGACATCAACACAAGTAGTTGTTAAGCCTGTTCCTCAACAACTAGATGCTCCAAATAACATGTATACAAGTTTTATAACATCTAGTGAAGGAAACAAAATCAGATTCCGAGCTGTTCCAAATGCTGTATCATATCAACTTGATTTAAATGGAGCTGTTTATGATGTGGCTGATCCAAATCCAAATTCACCAAAGCTTGATAGAGATGTTTTCTTTGATTTAACAGCAGCCGAAGTTGATATTGTTCCAGATCAAGGAAACATTGTTAAAATTAAGGCTGTTGCCGATGGTGTTAATTATGTTGATGGTAATTTTGGTGAAGAATATAAATTTATTAAACTTTCACCAGTAACAGGGCTAACACTTTCTGGTGGTAAATTAACATGGGATAACAATGTTAATGCCGATCGTTATGAACTTGAAATAAATGGAACCCAGAAAAGGGAATATACAACAACAAACTCATATGATCTTAAGATTACAACCGATGGTGCTTACACAATTAGAGTTAAGGCTTCACATAACATAACCGAAACTAATGCAGATGGCTATTATGTATTTGCAGGAGAATATTCTGAACCATTTGTTGTTTACAAATTGGGACGTCCAAATGTTCAACTTGTAAACAATTATGCTGTTGGTGGTGTTATTGGTTATAGCCAAATCAAATGGCCAAAAATTGCAGGTGCTACTTCATATGCTGTTTCGGTTAGTCCAGCAAATGCTCTTGGCGAAACCGATTTTGAGGTTTTAGCATCCGATGATCCTTCAATTGTTTTGGATGAAAATTATCTAACAGGTGTTAAATACACATTCACAGTTACTCCTGTTGGTGACGAAACAAATTCGCTTGATCCAAAATCTAACACAGTTTCGGCTACAAAAACCGAAGGTGTTAGCAACTTTAATATTTCAAACAACAAATTAACATTTGATGGCGTTGCTCAAAGCGGCGGATACGAATTGTTGTTAAGTGGCAACTCTATTGCTAGAGGGGTTACAAGCAACCAAACCGAATTTGACATTGCCGAAATGTTTAATATAAAAGGAACATATAGTTTAAGTGTTAGAACTCTTGGCGTTATTACAAATGTTTTATCACTTGCAAACAGTGAACCAGTTGATTCACAAATAACAATTACAAAATTAGGTAATCCAGTTGTAACATCGGTTTCAAATACAGGATTGGTTACCTTTAATGCTGAACAAGGCGCACAATCATATCAAATATATTTGGATGATGTTTATCTTGAAACCATAACAACCACCACATATCAACTTGATTATCAAGCAATTGATATTGGGGCGCACACAGTTAAGGTTCAAGCTGTTGGAAACGGCACTGGTATTATTTCGAGTGGTGTTGAAAATGCTATTAACTATGAATTTACAAAACTTGAACAAGTTGAAACAGTTGTTGTTAACAACGATACCATTTCGTTTACAAATGTTGAAAATGCACTAAGTTACTCCATTAAAATTAATGATGGAGCCGCAGTGTTGGTTGCAGCAACTGATGAAACAATAACATACAAAATTACCGAAAATGTTATTGATGGGTTAAATTACATTTCTGTTACAACTGTTGGTGATAACATTGTTAACACATCTTCAAACGCTAAGGTGTTTGAATTTACCCGTTTAGATAAACCAAACAATATGCGCATTGAAAATGGCGTTTTAAAATGGTCGGTTAGTGACGATGCTTACTACATGGTTTATGTAGGCGATGATGAAGATGGTGTAAGAGTTGAATCGGGAATTTATTCAAGCATTACAGTTACACAAACAGATTTGTTAGTTAAAGTAAAAGCTTGTTACAAACATAGTGGATATTTAAGCAGTGATTATCAAACCATTACTGTTAACAAACTTGCAAAAGTTGATCTTTCAACAATTAAAGTTATGCCAAAAGGCGAAGATAACTTAAATCCAAATTACAAGCTAACATGGCAAGCTGTGCCAAATGCAACAGGTTATAATATTATTGTTGCAGATACTTTACAAAATGACATTCAAACCGAATATTTAGGAATTACAGCGTTAAGTTTAGATATTCCTAACGAATATGTAAGCGATACATACACAATAAAAATTACTGCACTTGGTAATTCAACAACCAGTGGCATTGGTTACTTAAACTCCGAAGTAGAAACTTTTGTGTTTAACAAACTAGCAGCTCCAACAGGAGTTAGAATTAATGCTGGCAAATTGATTTGGTCATATTCAAAAAATCCAAAACCAGCTAGCTACACAATTGGTATTACCTATGCAGAACAAGCAGAAGTTTTTGTTACAACAACTGCTAATGGAATATATGATTTAAGTTCTTACGGAACCGAATCAATTAAAGTTAGAGTTAGAGCAAATGGTAACAACGAAACATTGGTTACCGGTGAATATAGCCAAGTTGTTGAAGTTTCAAAATTAACAGCTGTAACTGGTTTTGCTGTTACAAATGGTGTTATAACATTTGATAAACACGCAGTTGCTGGTGTTACTTACAATGTTTATGTTAACGATACTTTAAGCGAAAGTGCTGTGTTTACTTATGGTGAACAAAGCGTTACGGTTTATTTACCAGAACTTGTGGCTGCTGCTCAATATAACATTACTGTTGAAGCAGTGTTGCAAGGAATGATTACTAGTGATAAAACAACTGTTCTTCAAGTTGTAAAATTAAACAGTGTTGAAGACTTTACAATTGCTAACAACATATTTACTTGGTCGGCCGTTGAAAATGCAGTTTCTTATGAAATTTCATGCAATGGTGTAACAAAATCAACAACCACAACAACCTTTAATTTTAGCGAATTTAACATTGTTGATTGCCAAGTTTACTCATTTGTTATTAGAGCTATTGGTAGCACAAGTGCAACAACTTTGGGCTACTTAAACTCAAATGCAAGTTCAACATCGTTAAATGTTGTAATTGCGCCAGCTCCTGAAGCTGTTATTGAAAATAGTATTTTAATACTTACTCCAAACGAGAACGAAGATTTAATTCCAAACAATTATAGAATTGAAATTGTTGATATGGATACTATGGAAGTTGCTGCTGATCTTACAATTGGTAACAACGAACTAAATTATGATTTAACAAAGGTTGCGTTGTTGCCGGCAACCTATATGATTAATGTTTATAGTGTTGGTAACAATGGAACCATAATTGCTCATCCAACTCCTACTATATTAGCTGATATTAGAAAACTAGATGCTAACGATGCAGGATTAAAGATTAGTGGTGGTGTTATTACTTGGACAAGTGCAATACTTGGTGCTACTTTTGATATTTATGTTTCTAATGGCACACAAATGGTTAAAAAGGTTAGCGATACAAGCGACACATCTGTTGTGTTTAATGATTTAGAAAAAGGTAAACTATACGAAGTTGCTATTGTTATTAAAGAATCGGGTGCAATTGATAGTGATATATCTACTGCATTAAAAGTTACAAAATTACCTGACGTTACAGGATTGAAACTTATTAACGATTATGGGACAATTTGTTTTTACTGGAACGGTGTTCAAATTAATAATGTTGCACCAAACCCAGCAAAATTTGCATACGAAATTGTTCCAGTTGAAGAATTAGAGCCATTTAATGGCAAAACCGATAACGGAAGCGTTAACTTACTAGATCTTGAATTTAACTATCCAGATGTTTATGTTGCAAACTTTAAAATTAGAGCAATTGGTAGTGTTAACGAAACCGAGGAAGGATATTTAAATGGGGATTTAAGCACAAGCCCATTAAAAGTAACAAAACTAAAACCAATAACAAGTGTTTCAATAACTGAGGATAACTTGTTAAGTATTGATAACCCAAACCCACAAGCAATTGAAATTTATATTGGGTTTGAAAATTCTGAAACATTTGAATATTATGAATGTGGCGTTCCAAACGAAACAAAAACATTAGATATTACCAACATGTTAGATCCTGGCATTTATAATTTAATGATGCTTGTTGTTGGCAATATTGATCAAGGCGTTATTAATTCTGATTGGTTTATTGGACCAAACATTGAAGTTTTGGCACCAATAACATCAATGAATGTTATTAATGGATACTTAAATTGGACAAGTTTAGGCGAAGATGTTGTTTATGAAATTTTTGCCGACAACCAAAAAATAAGCATTACTGTTGAAATATTACCAGAAACACCTGAAGGTGAAGAGCCTGGTGAGGAAGAAAAAAATCCGGAAGAGCCTGCGGTTATTGATGAGGATGTTAAGGATGATACTAATGGATCCGAAACCGAAACTCCAGTAGACCCAGAAAATCCAGAACAACCACAACCAGAAATTATAACCGAAGTTCATGATTACTTTAGAAATCTTGATGATGGCAGGTTATTAAATCCACAACTAAAAGCAAATGTTGATATTGCAATTAAGATGCGTGCACGCAAATTAAATAGCACCGAAAACACATTAACATTCCTAAGCAAATTTAGTGAAGAGTATTATGTAAACAAATTGTTATCGGTAGACGACTTACAATTTAAAAACAACCTGCTAACTTGGAGTAAGGTTAAAAATGCAGTTGGCTACGTTATTAAAGTTGAAAATGCAATTGCTGCTGATATTTTTGGCGGATGCGAATATTACGATGACACCTTAGGTGGAATTAAAGTTAACGGAAGTGCTCATGGCGAAGCAGGATTTGAACTTCCAACAACAATTCCTGCAGGTTTTTATAAATTCTATGTTGTTGCATTAGGTTCAACAACCACCACAATGGATGAGTTGGGATATTTAACTGGTGATATGAGCAATATTGCAGATGCAACCATTTTGCCAGAACCAGCAAATATTCATATGGAAAATGGTCATATTACTTGGGACGAAGTTGATGGTGCATTAAATTACTTTATTACTGTTGCTGAAAAAGGAACAGGCATAACAACCGAAACTTCATATTATTCGTTAGCTAGAAGAGAAGGATTAGATCATTTAACTTATGGTCCAGGATCATATGTTGTAACAATTCAAGCTATTGGTGATGGTGTTAAGGTGTTAAAATCTAACCCAACCGAACTTTCACAAATTGTTGTTTACAAACCACCAAAGGTTGAAAACTTTAAAGTTGTGGATGGTTTTGTATATTGGGAAATGCCATTTACTAACGAATTGATGGTTGCCCTAAACGGAAATCAACCATTTGATAGTGTTATGAAGCAAAACTTGTTAAAAGCACTTAACCAACGTGAAAATGCTGAAGATCCAATGCTTTATTATAACTACGAATTCTTAACAAATATTGAAGCAACAATTAATGGTGTTGTTTATACAAACCTAAAACCATATACAATTGCACTATCTTCAGATTTAACATGCTTACAATTTACATTAGACTTCAATTTCACTGAAGATGGCTTGAAGAATATGTATAACATTAAGGTAAGATATTTAGGAAGTGCATTTAACTCTGAAATTGTTATTATGCCAGATGTTGAAAACAATGGTGGCGGTGGCGAAGAAGAAATTATGCTTGCCGAAGAGTTTGAAAATCCAGACGATGGAGAAGGCGAAGGGGGTTCACCAGAAGGCGGAGAAGGTGGCGAAGAAGGTGGAGAAGGAGCTCCAGTAGCAATTTCGAACTTTGTTAACGGACTATACTCGGGCGAAATTAATGCATACAAACTTCCAGCACCTCAAACTCCAATTGTTGATGCGTTGGAAAACTATGAACCTATAATGACAATGATTAAAAACGATAATGTTTACTTTACTTCGGTAGCTGCTCGTGATGGTTTTGAAATTAACTATATTATTACTGCAATTTCACAAACAACTGGCGAACATAAAACATTACGTATTGATGGAACAAATGAAGATTATATGTCCAAAGACGAAACCGGAACAATTGTAAGCAGAAATGTTTATAAAGTGCCTGTGGTTGAATTAAACCTAAATCAAGGTGAAAAATACTTCTTAAATGTTAGAGCATTAGGAACACCTGATTCTGATTTAGAAACAGAAAATGCTATTTACTTAACCAGTAACTACAATAATCAATGCGAAATTCAATTGCTTGAAAAACCAACAATTGCTATGGTTAGTGGTAATATTACTGTAACTATTCCAATTGGTGCACAAGTTATTAATTTGCGTGTTTGGGATTCGGTAACTGGTGAAGTCTTTGATATTAACAAACATAATCCTGATGAAGGCATTATTGTTGAAAATATTGAATTAAGTGAGATTTCAATCGAAGATCAATATATTGATTCAATTGATGGATATTATTACTTCTACATGTCAAACAACACAAAATATAAACCTGGCAGATATTATGTTCAAGCAATCGCTGTTGGTGATGGCACAACATTAATATCTTCAAAAGCAAGTGATAAAGAAACAGTATTCAAAACCTCTGGTGTTCAAAATGTAACACTAAAAGAAGGTAAATTTACTTGGGATGCCGTTGACTTTACTTATTCGGCTCCGGGTGTAACACAACGAATTAGAGCGTTATCGTATAAGATTGATGTTATTCAATCGGCATATATAAACGATGAGTTTGTTGAAGGTAGCGATATGTTGCTTGCAACCTATATTTTAAGTGCTGCCGAAGTGGCAAGTTCGGATGCAACAAGATGTTATTTCGACTTACCAAGCAATAGCGATATGTATCCAGCACTTGGCGAAGACGGAAAAGTGTTTAAATATAGTATTAATGTTGGATTGAGTGGATCTTCAACTGAAGCTACTGAAGAAGATATTTACGCTTACTATAATGGATTAAACGTTGTTAACTCCGACACAGCAAAATCGGGCTATTATGCAAGATTAACACAACCAGTTGAACTAGAAATGGTTGAAGGTGTGTTGCAATGGAAGGCTGTTAACCGTGCTGTATCTTACGAAGTTTATATGCTAGATGTATCGTATCCGGCTGAAGTTTTGGAATATGGTATTATTTCAGATGGCGACATTCGTAGATTAAATTTTGAAGGATTTGATTTTGAAACCGGTAAAGCATATTCAGTTATTATTAGAGCATTGCCTGGTGGTAATGATACTGAATACTTAAACGGTGAATATTCTCCAGAAATATTTGTTAGAAAACTTGAACAACCAAATATTAGAATTATTGATGGTGTTATTAAGTGGAATGTTACCGAAGTTGATTTGGCTATTGCAACAAGCGTTAACATTACAGTAACTGGTCCGGCTGGATTTACAAATGTAGATATTTCGGTTCCTGTTAATAATGTTGTAAATGGTGAAAATGGTTATGTTCTATGGGGTAGCGATGAAGATTATCCTGTTGGTGAATATACAGTTTCTGTTTGGTTCTCTGGATCAAACGGATTAATTCCAACCGAAATAACCGATGTTCCTCCAGAAGGTGGCGAAGAATTGCCAGGAGCTCCTGAAATTAATGAAGGCGGCGAAGAAGGTGGAGAAGAAGGTGGCACTGATGATAACATTGAAACTCATGATGAGTTTGGTGGCGAAGCCCCAGATGGTGGTGAAGGTGGAGAAGGTCTTCCTCCAGAAGGTGAAGGTGGCGAAGGTGTAGAACCTGAAGTTCCTCAAGGCCCAGTGTTTGATCAAACAGCATATTGCTGGTTCACATCAGATGTAAGCACAATTACTGCAACAAAAATTGCAACATTAGAAGCAGATCGTTATACCGAATACGATGCTGAATCGGGTGAAGGTATTAACTATATTACAGTTGATAGAGTTGATAATGCGTTATATTACACATTTACAGCTGTTAAATACGACGCTGCTGGTGAAATTATTAAACAATACACAACAAATAAATTTATTGTTACTGATCCTACTCAAGAGTTTATATTTATTGATTCAACTAAGATTATGTATAACTTAGCAGGTATTGCTAGATACGATGAAGAACATCAAGGCGATGCTGTGTTGTTTGGAACCGAATTTAGCATGTATGTTCAAGCATTTGCTGAAAATGCTGCATACAATATTCCTGGAAATAAATATATCATAAGCAACCCAAGCAACGAAGTTGCAATTGAAATTCCGGTTGCTCCAACAAATGTTAGATTTGAATATCCAGGAACAATTAAGTGGGATAACTATTCTAAAAACACATATTCAAGAGTTAGAGTTGAATATGAAGGCGAACTTGGAACAAAGATTTATGATATTAAAGAATTGAATGTTTCAGAGTTTAAGTTAAAAGACATTGGTGTTGCAAGAGTTTCGGTATTAAGTTACTTAATTGCAGGACACGAAGAGATTCTTTCTTCTTACACAACCATGGATGATAAAGTAAGTTACTTAATTTATGGTGGTGGTAATGGTAGTGTTGAAGATCCATATCAAATTACCAACGAAGAACATTTGCAAAATGTTAGATACAATATGAATAGTAACTATATTTTAGGTTCAGATGTAAGCTTGTTTGCAAACGCTTCACCAGAACAACGTCCACAATATAGTGACGGTATGGTTATTAATGGTATTGGCGTTGAATTTACTGGTGTATTTGATGGAAATAATAAAACAATTAAAAACATTAACTATACCGATATTTACGCATCTGAAATGGCATTTATTCACACTGTGGCTCAAGAAGGTGTAATTAAAGATTTAACCTTAACAATTATGGGTTCAAATATTAATGCAACCAATTTTGCAGGTGTTGCAATTTACAACTACGGAACAATTTCGAATGTTAAAGTTAATGCTGCAACAGCAAGCAATATAACTTCTTTGAAATGCTGGGCCGCAAGAACTCATCCCTTACATGCTTTGCCGGTGCAGGTGTCGAGGAGCACTATTCACCCTCGATAATAGCACCGCTCATCTCGCGCGGAGAGTTCCTTACGGCCTATACCCCCTATCAGCCCGAAATATCGCAGGGAACACTGCAGTATATATTCGAATACCAGTCGATGATATGCG
>CALDPW010000035.1 GCA_937911885.1 uncultured Clostridia bacterium
AGAACAACGGAGATGGAGAGAAGCACAATAATGGCAGAGAGGTAAACCGCACGGTTTACGCGAATGTGCTTCAGCTTTTTGAAGAATTCAGATTCTTTCCAGTTCTTTTGCATTTTGATACTCCTTTGGTATGATGATATTGCGCCCGCGGGGTTGGATGCGAAAAATATCCCACTCGCGCGTCTTGCTGTCTTTATTTTTTCCTCTTGTGGGCGTTTTATACAGTTGGGGCGGATTTTTTGTAAAAAGACACATATTTTTCACAGGAATGTCAAGTGACGGCATACATTTTTTATTCTTGTTCATCATTTAGCCATATATATATGTTAAAATATAATTTGAATTATTAATATTACTTATAATAACATTTTTATTATAAAATGTATGCAAATTTTAGTCAAACCCTTGGGAAAATTAGCTCAATATTATATACTATAATTGTTTTTAGACAAATTTATATTATTGTTTAAAGGTGAACTGTGAATTATAAATTAGAAATTTCTTACAATGGCAAAAATTATTGTGGATACCAAATTCAACCAAACTTAACAACTGTGCAAGGTGAGTTGGAAAAAGCATTAACAACAATTTTTAATGAACCAATAAAAACCACGGCTTCGGGCAGAACTGATGCAATGGTTAGTGCATTAAAACAAGTTGTAAATTTTTATTCAAACACAAAGATTAGCGAATATAGTTTGCTATGTAGATTAAATTTAACTTTGCCAGCAGATATTAGAGTAAATAAGGTTGAATATGTTGATGATGAATTTAATGCTAGGTTTAGCGCAAAGAAAAAAACATATTCTTATAATTTTTATATTAATAGAATTAACAATCCTTATTTAGACGATTTTTGCTATAAGGTTAGTTACAAACTTGATATGAAAAAGTTTGAAGATGAATTAAATAGTTTGGTAGGAACTTTTGATTTTACTTCACTTAGCTCAACCGATACACAAACCGAAAACAAGGTTAGAACAATATATTCTGTTAATTTAAAACAAGAGCAAAATGTTTATACTGTAACAATTTGTGGCAATGGTTTTTTAAAAAATATGATTAGAATTATTATGGGAACATTGTTTGATATTTCCAGAGGAAAAATCAAAAAAAGCATTGTTGAAGTAATAAACGATAAAAACCGTGCATCAGCTGGTAAAACTGCTGGCGCAGTGGGGCTTGTTTTGGTTGATGTTAATTATGATTAAACATTAATTATATTGACAGTAAAAAATAATTATTATATTATTATAATAATAAATGCGAGCTTTTGCTTGCAAAAATTAATTTAAGTAGGGGATAAGTATGACTCACGCAAATAAAATAATTTTAAGAATTGTTGTTACTGTGTTAATTTTGGCTGTATGTGGTGCCGCTGTTTGGTTGCTTTTCTTTCTTCCATCCGATGCACAAGGCGTATTTAATTCATTAACATCTCTTGAAACTGGAACTAAAAAAGATTTTTCTAACAAAATCAACGGCTATGTTGATGATAAAGATGTTAAACATAAAGGCATTGAAGTAAGCAACGCTCTATATCCAGCGGGTGGAGCAGCTGTTGTTTATGATATTACCAGTGGTAATGAAAAACTAGCTAAGGTTGCAAAATATAGAGCATTTATGTTTGATAATAATTCAGCTATTACACTATCAAACCCAGAAGCTTTTAAAGATGGCGTATATACTCCATATATTGATGTGTTAGATATGGACGGTGGTTATAGCATTGCTAATGCAGATGGTTCAACATTAAACAGTGTTGATATTGATAAATATGCTAACTTCGAAAGCATTTACGAAGCAATTGACGATGCTTACACATATTATTATTCATATTCACAATTAGCAACAGGTGTTGATAACGGAACAATTAATACACTAAATGGTTATATTAAAGATTTTAAAAATGCAATTAATGGATTTAATAAAAAAGCAGATGAAATTTTGAATTTGCAAGTTCAAATTCCATCAGCAAATGATGCTACAGTTATTAATGAAATTTATTTAGCTTATAAAGCTTTATATAATAAATTCTTCGATGTATTAAAAACATATAACGACTTAACAATTAATCTAAAAGATTATGTTAATAAATTTGTTTTTGATTCAAATCCAGTATTCGACGAATCAACTGTATTATATGAAATTACAACAAAAACAATTTCACAATTTACAAACAATGGTGTGTTTGATGTTGTTGAAGGATTAACATTTAAAGATGATACAACCGATGCTGCAAAAGCAGAAGCAAAAACAAAATATGCTAAATTCTTAAGCTATTCGTTTGATGCTATGAAAATGAGCAGTTTGGCAAAAAATGAAATTGATTTAACAATTATTCAAAATTATATTGATGCAACCAATTACAAAGGCGAAAATGCTAGCACAGCAAACGCAATTTGGGGAGAAAATAATATCTTCACATTAACACGTGATGTTAAAGCTGGTATTAAAAACGGAACAGTTGCTGTATCAGATTACTATAACACCGAAGGTGGTTTAGGTGATGCAATTATAAATTTGGTAAGGTTATACTTTTAATTAAAAGGCGTTAAAAAGGAGATAGGATATGAAAAAGAAAATACTTTCAATGTTGATTGTTCCATTTGCTGCTATTTTAATGCTTTTTGGTTGTGGTCCAACTCAACGAACCGTAAAAGAAATTACTGAAATGTTTACAACCAACATTGCGGCATATGATTATGCTGTTGTTGGTGAAAGCACTCAAGCTGCTAAAAACTGGTATTTTGTAAAACCAGCTGAGGCTGCAAATGCACAAAATATTGCTGTTAGAGTTACATTCTCTAACGAATGTGGATTAGATGATGTAATTCATCAAAAAGATGGTGCTCCACAAGTTGATGAAGATTTGGCTAAGAAATATGAACAATATCGTTCAGTTTACGAACGTGAATTAACTATGATTTGGTCATATTATCAAACATTTGCAAAAACTTTCTATGATAATGCTGAAACACAACAAGTTTCAAGTGAAGAATTAACAACTCTTTATGGTAAAGCAGATGATTTACTTGAAGAATTAGAAAAATTTAATTCAAGCAAAATCGACTTTGAACGTGAAGTTAAGTTATATGGTATTAATAGCAAAATATTATTAGCAAGTATTGATAGATTTAATTATGCTTACAATGGATTAGTTAAAGCATCAATAGATTTTGTTAAATATTTTAGAGATTTGCACTATAATTATTTCTTTAAAGAATCACATATTTACGACGTTGCATATGCAACACAATTATATTACGATGCAAACTTAATGTTGGCTGAATATATCTATCATGATTATTTAGTTCCACTAACATTAAATAAAAATTCAGTAACTCTTGATGATTTACTAAAAGCTGGAATTTCATCAGAATATAACATTTTTAAAAACTCAAATTTATTGGTAAAAAATATTGCTGTTGTTGATACTACTACTAAAAACATTAGACTTGCAAAAGTATCAGGACATCTTGAAAATGCATTTAATGTAAACCCAGATACTGGAGCTTTAGTAAATGAAGGTGCAGCAACAAAAGCAATCAATGAAATTAAAGCTGGTAAAGTTGAATATAGATTAGATAAAACTAATATAATTCACTTAGGTTTTGGTAAAGTTTCTTTTGGAACAGATAAATTATTAGAAAACTATGAAACTGTTATGGAAGCTATAATAAAAGCAAAACCAGCAGCAGCTAAAGGTCAATACATTAGAAGTGTTGCAGTAAGCACAACAATGGGACCATCAATATTTGTAAAATAAGATAATTAGTGATATAATCTTTAATGAAAAAGCGGAAGGAGGGATAAGGATGTCAGCAGGAACTAAAGTAACCGTAAGTGTTAGAAATAATGATGTTGAATTTGCTTTAAGAAAATTCAAGAATCAAGTAGCACGTAATGGTAATCTCTCTAAAGCTAAAGAAAGAGCAGACGGTTATAAAAAACCAGGAGTTAGATTAAAAGAAGAGAAGAAGAAAAATACTATTAAT
>CALDPW010000036.1 GCA_937911885.1 uncultured Clostridia bacterium
GACTCGAACCCTGGACCCACTGATTAAGAGTCAGTTGCTCTACCAACTGAGCTAAAGGTACATTGGCAGGGGTGGCAGGATTTGAACCTACGAATGCTGGAATCAAAATCCAGTGCCTTACCGCTTGGCGACACCCCTATAGGTTTATAAAATGGGGCGGGCGATGGGAATCGAACCCACGACCTCAAGGACCACAATCTTGCGCTCTAACCAACTGAGCTACATCCGCCATGATTTGGCGCGCCTGAAGGGATTCGAACCCCTGACCCTCGGCTTAGAAGGCCGATGCTCTATCCAGCTGAGCTACTGGCACACATTGGAGCGGGTGATGGGAATCGAACCCACGTAGCCAGCTTGGAAGGCTGGAACTCTACCATTGAGTTACACCCGCATTGCTTCCCGCTATTCTTTAAGCAAAAGCATAATTATAATACCACCAAACCGCCACTCTGTCAACAAATTATTTTAAATTTTTATATAAAATATTATTTTTATTTTTTTATTTTATTAAATGAATTTATATAATAATATTTATATTAATAATAAAAACAGTTCCATTAAAAACAATATTAAAAAAATGCATAAATTAAGCCATTTTTTATTTAAACTAAATATTAAAAAATAAATAATATTTTTTATATTAATTATAAGATAAAATTTGAGCAGAAGCCTTTTTGTTATCAACTTTTATTATTGCATAAGTTTTTTTGCCACCCTTTAATGTTGAAAAAGCACCTGGGTTTAAATACATAATTCCGTTTATGTTAGAATTATCGGCATTGTGCGTGTGACCATAACACACAACATCAACCCCCTCCTTTTCAGCTTCTTTAATTAAATATCCCATACCAAATCTAACACCAAATGTATGGCCATGCATAACAAAAAATTTAACCCCTTCAACTTCTACAATTTGGCTAAGAGGTTCATTTTTTCCAAAATCCCAATTGCCTTTTACTTTGTATATGTTTTTTGCATCAATATTTTCCAAATCTGCCAGCTTATCACCCAAAAAAAACATATAGTCAAATTGAGTATTATTAATTAATTCTTTCAAAGCCTCATCGTTACCATGCGAATCGGATACTACTAATATTGTTTTCATATTAAAAGTTTATCAAATTAACACACTTAAAGCAATTTATAAAACAAAAAAACCTGCATGTTAAGCAGGTTTTTCAACTTCATTTTTTTGTTCGTTTTGTTGTTTTCGTATTATCTTTGGTTCAGCCTCGCCATTAATAACATCGGCATCAATTATAATTGAACTAATTGTTTTGTCGCTAGGAGTTAAAAACATTAAATCCAACATACAGTTTTCCATAATGGTTCTAAGCCCTCTGGCACCAGTTTTTAATTTAACTGCCTTTTTTGCAATTGCCTTAATTGCACTTTGTTCAATTTTTAAATCAACACCATCAATTTTAAACATTTCGGCATATTGTTTTGTTAATGCATTTTTTGGTTTTTGCATTATTTCAACCAATGCATCCTCATCCAAATCATCCAAACCTACAACAATTGGCAATCTTCCAACAAATTCTGGAATCAATCCAAATTTTATTAAATCTTGTGGTTGAATCTTTTTTAGAACCTCACCAGTTTTATTAGTTTGCAACGACTTTATTTGTCCATTAAAACCAAAACTGCTAAGAGTATCAGCCGATCTTTTTTCAATAATATCTTTCAACCCAACAAAAGCTCCACCACAAATAAACAAAATGTTTGAAGTATCAATTTGCAAAAGTTCTTGATGCGGATGTTTTCTGCCACCTTGTGGTGGAACCGATGCAACAGTGCTTTCAATAATCTTTAATAAAGCTTGTTGAACGCCCTCGCCCGAAACATCACGTGTAATACTTCTGTTTTCGCTTTTTTTGGTTATTTTATCAATTTCATCAATATAAATAATTCCACGTTCTGCTTTTTTAATGTCGTAATTTGCATTTTGAATTAATTTTAACAAAATATTTTCAACATCTTCACCAACATAGCCAGCTTCGGTTAATGTGGTTGCATCAGCTTGCGCAAATGGAACCTCTAACACTTTTGCCAAAGTTTTAGCTAAAAGTGTTTTTCCGCTACCAGTTGGTCCAATTAGCAAAACATTACTTTTATCAATATCAACAAGTTCTACACCATTTTTTTTGCTTTTTGCATCAATATTATAATTAATGCGTTTGTAATGATTATAAACTGCAACACTTAGCACTCTTTTTGCGTCATCTTGCCCAATAATATAATCATCTAATATCTCTTTAATTCTAGAAGGTGTTGGTAATTTTATTTTATTGCTATTTTTAATTTTATCTTCTTCAACTAAAATATCTTTACAAGTTGTTATACAATCGTCGCAAATAAAACAAAACCCATCAGGACTAGAAATTAATCTTTTTGTTTCTAAGCTATTTCTGCCACAAAACGAACAGAATGTGTTTGATGTCTCTTTTTTCATATTACTCCAATATTCTATTTATAGTTCTTTTGTGACTTTATTTTTATCGTTTAGTAATAATTTTATCAACAATGCCGTATTCTAGTGCTTGATTAGAATCCATCCAATAATCGCGTTCCACATCGGCACAAACTTTTTCGTAGCTTTGTCCGCAATTTTCAGCAAGCAAGCGATTCATGGTTTCCTTGGTTTTTAAAATACGTTTTGCAGTAATTGCAATATCGGTAGCTTGCCCCTGAACACCACTTAATGGTTGATGAATCATAACT
>CALDPW010000037.1 GCA_937911885.1 uncultured Clostridia bacterium
TTTAAGTTTGCAGGCTGGGATAAAGCCTTTAAGAAAATCACTTCCGACTTGGTGGTAACGGCTACCTACACCACCACCAAAACGGCTTTCGGTATTATTTAAAGCGCCCAATCTTGGCAAAGAAAATTTAAGTTGAGCAAGTTGCACTTGAAGTTTACCTTCACTAGTAGCTGCTCTGGTAGCAAAAATATCTAAAATTAACATACTACGGTCAATAACCTTAACACCCAAAGCTGTTTCAAGGTTAGCAATTTTGCTGCCAGTTAGTTCATTTTCAAAAATAACCAAATCTGCGCCACTAATTTGAACTGCACGAGATAAATCATCCAACTTTCCTTCACCAATCATATACTTTGGATCTGGTTTTTGACGTTTTTGCCAAACTTTATCAACAACATTAATTCCTGCTGTTTTTGCCAAACCTTCAAGTTCGCGCAAATCTGTTACAATATCATCACCCTTTTCAATTTCAGCCATTGCTAAAACAGCACGAGGTTGACGAGTAATGTTGCTAATTAAATTTGTTGAACGTGAACGTTCGTCAATATCATACTTCCCAATTTTATCTAGTAAACCATATTTGTTAACATACAAAATGTTTGGAACATAAACAATATCAATACTATTGCGATTTAGGTAGCCAACATGAGCACCCACCATTCCTGTTATACTAGCGCCAACAGCACACACACAATCAAATTTATAGTTAATTAGTGTTGCCCTATCAATAGCTGACAAATTGCTATCGCCACTTGGCACAGTGTGAATAACTCTTAAACCAGATAGTGCATTTTCACCCTTTTCAACATTAGATAAATCGGTGCGCTCTTTTTCGTTTACAAAAATATCTTTACAAACCCCATTACGGTCCATAATAACAGTAACTTCTAAACCAGTTTTGTTGGTTATGTGAACCATTAACTTCATAAGTTCTAAATCGATAAAATCATCCTTGTTTAAAATTTTACCAAAATAGTTTTCAAGTTTTTCTTTTAGGTCTAAATTTAATCTAATATCAATTTTCATATGCATTCCTCCCCTTAATATAACGAAGGCATAATTTGATTAACTTCATATATTTTTTGATTTATTTGTTCATCGGTTAATTCGTTTGAATATCCTAGCAATCTTAACTCCTTAATGTTTGTTGCTACTTCATTAATTCTGCCACCAATAGCAAGAGCATTTACTTGGCTGCCAGGACTTTTATATTCCACATCAAACAAATCACAAAGTTTAGTAAAATAATTGCACATATTGTTAAATACTGCTTGTGAATCAGCTTCATTATAAAAATAAGTTTGATTTGCAATGTATGTAAAACAATATGGCGATAAAGGTGTGTGTGATGCATTAAATGATGTATTACTTAAAGCATAATTAAAAGCTTTTTGCTTATCTCCTAGTTTAGCCATAGCCAACACATATCTATTTTTTAGATAATTATCTTCGCTATGCAGTTTGCTTTTTACTAAGTTTGTTGTTTGCAAATTTTTGTTGTTTGTATCAATTTGCAAAATAAGGCTATTGTAATTTGCATCACTACTCAACTTTTCGTAATATTCAACAATTTTTTGATTGTTATCAACCTTAATACTTAAATTAACCAGGTTATAAAGTTCGTTATAGTTTTGCGATTTGTTGAAAGAACTTTCAAAATAATGCAAAGCCTGTTTGTTTAATCCAATTTTATAACACAATTGTCCCATTGAATGTGGAAAACAAAAATGAAAAATTAAAAAAACAGATGTGGCAACAGCAATTAAAACAGCAACTGTAATTAACACTGGTTTTAGTATGTCTTTTTTAACATTCATTTGCCACACTCCTTATATTCTCTTTATTTATTATAAACAATAAAAAATAAATAAACAAACAAAATTATTAATAATAAACATTAAAAACAAAAAAACAAGGATTGTATCCTTGCTTTTATACTGTCTTTTTTGCCATTATTTGCTTTGTTATTGGATCAATAATAACGCTAACCGTATTTCCATTTACACCAACAAAATTAACATACCAATAATATACATTTAAAATCTCATCATCATTAATAAGTTTTACATAACATTCTGCCCTAAAACTACTATTTTCAATAAATTGTTTAAGACTATTGTCAAGTTCGGAACATGCAATTTTTAATGCTTGATTAAAATCTACATTAAAATCCTTTGTAACACTTATAAGTTCTACCGAATCAACAAATTCACCAGCAATTATTTTTGCACTAATAACATCTTCAGAATCAATTATTCGTTTTAAGTCGGCAACATAACTACCATCAAATGGATTATGTTCTAAAACACCATCATATCTAGCAGTGCCAACTGTTAACACATAATTAACTTGCTCTGGCATTACCACTTGATTATTAACCTTAAAAGTTAAAACGCCAAACTCAATTGGTGTTGAACAATATCCATTAACAACATAATCCTCTTCACGCATGCCACTCATTAACGATACTTCAATATTATCCGTTTTTCCAGTAAATAAATTTTGTCTAACTTCGGCAACATTTAAAACAACCTTATTATAAATTTTGTTTGAACACCCCGAAACCATTATTAAACAACAAATCAAAACAAAAACCTTTTTCATATTACAAGCTCTCCACTGTTGCAATATGTTTATGCTAAACACCTTTGTTTTATAACAAAAAAAATGTGGTTACCCACATTTTAAAATTTTTCGTCCAAATCCTTAACACGTTGTTCGTGTCTGCCACCCTCAAATTTTGTTGTTAAAAAAGTATTAATACATTTTAACATTTTGCGCATCGACATTTTTGGATATCCTTTATATCCGGCACTAAAACAAATTACATTTGCATTGTTGTGAACCCTAGAAAAATAGGCTGTTTTTTCCATGTTGCATAGCACTGCTCTAACACCTTTTGTTCTATTTGCAGCCATGCTAACGCCAACACCTGTTCCACACATATAAATTCCAAAATTTTCACCAGTTGGAATTAGTGCATTTGCCTTTAACACATATGTAACATAGTTGTCACTTTTATCGTAAGTATCGGCACCAACGCTTTCCCACTCAAATCCGTTTTTTGTTAACCATTGTTTAACAATATTCATTTTTTCAACACCATTATGGTCACACGCTAAATATATCATTAAAGTTCTCCTTTTATAATTTTGTTTGCAATGTTTGTGGTTAAAATATCAATAATTTTTGCTGTTTTTAAATACACTTGTTTATCTTGTCCATAAGGATCACCAACCGGACCAACACTTCCAAAATCTGCAATACAATAACTGGTGGCAACATTTTTAACATATTCTAAATGGTTTTTTGTCATGGTTATTATTATAGTGTTTTTATCAACCATTTTTTGAGTTAATTGTTTTGCTTGTTTTTTTCGAGTTTTAACACCCAATTCTGCCAAAGCCCAAACACTTTTTTCATTAGTGCTAGTATTTGGTTCCACCATTATTCCAGCAGAGCAAACTTTTACATTTTTTATATTTGCAATTTTTAGTTTGTGTTTAAGCAAAGCTTCGGCAATTGGACTTCGACAAGTATTGCCAGTGCACACAAAAATTATATTTTTCATATTATCCCCTAAAACATTATTAGTTTAGCATATTTTTATTATTTGTTAAAATTATTTTATATTTAATTTAATTTTTGTTAACATAGTTATATGATAACACCAGAAAAAATGTATGAAGTTTTATTTGATAATAAAGAATATGTTAATTTTATTTTTTCACAACATTTTCGAAAAGTTCAACCAAACGAAAAAGCATATTCAACACTATTTAATAACGAAGTTTATTTTAAATTTTTGTGTTCACTTGATAAATCCAAAAAATCAAATAAAAACCACTTGTTAAACATTCTTAATACCCATGAAGATAAATTTTGGCTAAAAAAAGAAAACTATTGTTTTTTACTTATGTTAAAACATATTAAAAACAACACACTAACCATTGAAAATGCTCAATTAATCGTTCCCTCATTTAAAATAAATAATGGATTTTATTCGTATTTAACATACTTAAACGATTACACAAAAATAAACCAAAACAAACTATACAACATTGCTGTTGCTTTTGAGGATGAAGGGCTAAAAGCCGCAGTTTCATTAATTTTTAAACATAAATTAATATAAAAAAAATAAACACCAGCAGTGGTGTTTATTTTATGTTTAAATTTTGTTTAAGTTCCTTAATTTTACGCTTAATGGAATTTGCCATATTGGCTTCTGGTTTTATTGTTTTTAAATAATCGGAAGCATCACTTTTTAATATGTTAAACAATTTTAGTGCAAAATCAACATCGGTTGGATTGGTTGAAATTGAACCACCAATTACTGCGCCTTGTTTTGTAACATCCAACACAACAACTGCACCATCAAACACTATAAAATCTTCTGTTTCGGCGTTATCGCACACATATGATTTTTGTCCTAATTCAGCATTAACTAAAACCTTTAATGCTTCATATTTTAAATATGTTGAAACTGGCATTTTAACATAATACAAGTGCTCAACATCTTTTTTTGTATCTAGTAATACATTATCCATAAAATAATCAGCCAATCCTTGCTCACACTCTTTTGTGTTTAGTGTTGCATAGGCATTATATAACTCATCATAATTACCAGAATAATCTTGATTGCATCTAAAAACTTTTACATTGTTAGACATTTCATATAACGAATAAATGGCATTATATAGTTCGGTTCTATCTAGTTTTTCAATACTTGTTAATTTTTCAATCATAATAAAATCTCCATATTTAATTTTAACATATTTATCACAAATTTAAAATTAAAATAAATAATATTAAAACAAAAAAAACAACAGATAAACTGTTGTTTTTTGAATATTAACGTTTGCTGTATTGAGGAGCTTTTCTTGCTTTTTTCAAACCAGGTTTTTTACGTTCTTTAACTCTTGAATCTCTTGTTAAGAAACCTGCTTTTTTAAGTTCAGCTTTAACATTTTCATCAGCTTTGCAAAGTGCTCTAGCAATAGCTTGACGGATAGCTCCAGCTTGTCCTGTTAAACCGCCACCTTGAACATTAACAACAACATCATATTTACCAGCTGTTTCAGTTAATTCAAGTGGTTGGTTAACGATTAGTTTTAAAGTTCCTAATCTAAAATATTCGTCTAATGGAAGTTTGTTAATAACAATTTGTCCATTTCCGTTTGGAGTAAGTCTAACTCTAGCGATAGATTCTTTTCTTCTACCTGTAGCAATGAATTCTACTTTTGTAGCTTTTGTTGCTTTTTTAGCTGCTGCCATTATTTAACTCCTCCTACTAATTTTAGTTCTTTAGGATTTTGAGCAGCATGTGGATGCTCGCTTCCTTTGTAAACTTTTAATTTATTAATCATTGATTTTCCCAAACTATTTTTTGGAAGCATACCTTTAACAGCTTTTTGTAGAGCAAAATCACTCTTTTTAGCCATAAGGTCTTTGTAAGATGTTTGTTTTAATCCACCAGGGAATCCTGAGTGACGATAGTAAAATTTATCGTTTAATTTGTTACCTGTTAAAATCATTTTGTCTGTGTTGATAACAATAACATAAT
>CALDPW010000038.1 GCA_937911885.1 uncultured Clostridia bacterium
TGTTAGTGTTGGAATATATAAGCCTATTGTTTCAATACTAAGTCAGGTTATAGGTTTTGTTTTTGCTAAATTTTTATTTCCGTTGTTTGTGTTATCGTTTTTGTTTTTAATTGTTGGCAATCTTAGCAAAAATATTAAATTAAACAAGTTTAATGATTTGTTTGCTAGTGTGTTTAAATGGAGTGTTGGATTTATATTTACAATGTTCAGCGCCTTTTTAACAATACAAGGTATTAGTGCAGGCAAATTTGATGGAATTAGTATTAAGGCTACTAAATTTGCAGTTAAAAGCTACATTCCTTTGGTGGGTGGATATCTTTCTGATGGTTTTGATTTAATAATGTGTGCCAGTGTGTTAATTAAAAATGCTGTTGGTGTTGCAGGATTGCTGATAATGTTTACCACAATTATAAAACCTATAGTTTACATATTAACGGTAAAATTTGGTTTGCAATTGGTTTCTGCAATTTTGGAGCCAATTGGTGATGGGAGAATAAGTAATTTTACTTCTAGTGCTTCTAAAATTTTGATTTATCCTGTTGTTATAATTTTGTCGGTTGCATTTATGTATGTTTTATCTGCAGGTTTAATTATGACTACTGCAAATGTGTTTTAGGAATTGTATGAAAGAGTGGATTTTAAGCATTGTTGGTATTGTGTTTATTGGTGTTATACTCGAAATATTTGTGCCCGATGGAAAGATTAACGGGTTTATTAAACACATCTTTTCTATATTTTTATTGTTTGTAATAGTTAAACCCATTTCCAATTTAAATGTTAATAATGTTATTAATACAGATGTGATTCAAATTGATACTAATTTTATATACCAAAATAACTTGGCAAAAATAAATGATTTAACAGTGAGGGTAAAAAATTGCTTGTTAGAGCTTGGATATAACAATGTTGAAGTTGTTATTAATTCGGATGTGTTTAGTGAAGAATTAACAATTACTAGCGTGTACGTTGATTTAACAAGTTCTAATATTATTTTGTCCGATAGTGTAAAACAGCAAATTGTTAATGTTGTGGTTAAAAATGTTGATGTGTTAAAAGAAGAGGTTTATGTTTATGGAAAACAATAAAGTGTTGGTAAATAACATTACAAAAAACAATAAAATCACCGTGAATGCTAACAAAAAAAGCACATATTCTTTTAAACAATTTATGCATAAAATCCTTGGTGACAAAAATAATATGCCAAACAAAGAAAATCAATCTTCTAATCGATTAATGGTTACAAAATTCATCAAAAATAAACAAGTTAAAGTGTTGATAATTGTTCTAATTTTTTCGATTTGTGCATTATTTATATTAAATAGTTCTTTTGGCGAAAATGTAACCAATACTGTATCTAAAAAGAGCGATTCTGTGTTTCAAACAAGTTTGCAGTATTGTGCCGAGTTGGAAGATAAACTTGAAGCCGTGCTAAACAAAATAAGTGGGGCAGGATGTGTGTCGGTTATGATTACAGTTGAAAGTGCTCCGGAATTAATTATTGCAACGTCGTCAAGCGAAAAAACAAACACATCGTCTTCGGGATCAACTTCGCAAACAAATACAACTGTTTCAAAAGAACCTATAATAGTAACAAATGGTGGAGTTTCGGGACCATTGGTTGTTACAGAAAAATTACCACAAATAACAGGTGTTGTTGTGGTGGCGGAGGGTGCTAAAAATACAAATGTTAAATTAACTTTGTTGCAAGCTGTGCAAGCATTGTTAAATGTTAAAAGTGATAATATTCAAATTTATTATTAGGAGTAGGGTTATGTTATCAAAAAAGAAAAAAATTTTTATTATTAGTGGCTTTTGTTTGTTGCTTGCTATTACTGGGGTATTAAATATTGTTTTAAACAATAATATTGCAACAAGTGCAACAAATAATGAGATTGTTTCGGCGGGAAATTTTTTTACCACCTATCGCACTGATAGAACCGATACAAGAAATCAAGAAATTTTATATTTAGATGCTATTATTTCAAGTTCAAGTGCTAGTGCAGAAAGCAAAACAGCGGCTGAGGCAAAAAAATCTGAAATGGTTGCCTTAATGGAAACTGAATTGGTGTTAGAAGGTTTAATTAAAGCAAAAGGATTTGAAGATGTTATTGTTTCGACTTCTGCATCAAACATTAATTGTATTGTAAAAAGTGCCGAACTGTCTGAGGCTGAAGTTGCTCAAATTGTTGATGTTATTAAAGGGCAAACTAATTACGATATAGATAATATTAAAATATTCCCGGTAGAATAATTGCTAAAACTTATTTAATTTGCTATTATTAGTTGATAAAAGTTAGGAGCTTACATATGTTATATAATGGCAAAGATCAATCTACTTTGGCAACAAAGGGAAATGTTACATTTAATAAAAATATTATTTTGTCGGTTATCAATCTTGCAACAAAAGAAATAGCTGGTGTTAGTTCGCTTGTGGCTAATTTTGGTTCTGCATTAAAACGTTGGTTTAGTAATAACTATTACGAAGGGGTTAAGCTTTCTAATATTAATGATAAACTTAATGTTGATGTTTATATTAATGTTTACTATGGCTATAATGTGTCTGAAATTTCGTATAAAGTGCAAGAGAACATTAAAAATAGTTTAGCTAGCATGGTTGAAGTTGATATTGATAAGGTTAATGTTCATGTTTTAGGTGTTGATTTTATTAAAGAAGATAGCACAAATAATTAAAAGCGTTTTTGTTTAAACGCTTTTTTTATTTTTTTAATAAAAAAATTAATGGCTTTTGTTAACTTAACATAATATTTATGTTATAATAGAATGTTAAATAAATTAAAGAGGGTAACAAATATGTCAAGAATAATGGCGAGAGAAACTATTTTTAAATTAACCTTTGAGTTGTGTTTTCACAAACCAGAAGAAAGTGTGTATTTTGAGGAGTTTTTAAAAGATTGTGCGCTAGAGGGTGATGATTTAGACTTTGTAAAAAGTTATTATACCGGCATAATTGAACACTATGATGAAATTTTAGACATTATTGCAAAAAACATTAAAGGATACACTATTGATAGATTGTTTAAAGTAGATCTTGCAATTTTAATTGTTGCAACCTACGAACTTAAATTTGTTAAAAACAATCCGGTTGCAATTGTTGCAAATGAGGCTTGTGAATTGGCTAAAAAATTTAGCACTGAAAAAAGTTATTCTTTTATTAACGCTGTTATTGCTAGCATTACAAAATAATGAGTCAAACATACTTATCCATAACACAAATTAATAACTATATTAAAAATATTTTTGAAGCAGAAGTGATGCTTCAAAATATTTGTGTGTTTGGAGAGGTTAGTAGTTATAAGATTTCAAACGGAATTGCTTATTTTAATTTGCAAGATGAAAACGGAATGCTTCCATGTGTATTGTTTGGCGCTAATAAATTTGATGTTCCAAACATTGGTGATATGGTGTTGGTTGTTGGTTCAATCAGTTATTATGCTAAAGGTGGAAAATTATCCTTTAACGCCTTTAAAATAGCACCATATGGTAAAGGTTTGTTATATGAAAAGTTTTTGCAGTTAAAGGCTGAATTAGAAAACAGAGGATATTTTAGCTTAGAGCATAAAAAACCACTACCCGCAAGGGTTAAAAGAATTGGTGTGGTAACCAGTGCAACTGGGGCTGTTATTCAAGATATAATAGATGTTTCACGCAGACGTAATTTAGGTGTTGATATTGTGTTATATCCTGTTAAGGTTCAGGGTGTTGGTGCCGAAATAGAAATTGCTAATGGTATCAATTTTTTTAGTCAATATGATGATGTTGAAGTTGTTATTGTGGCTCGTGGGGGCGGTAGCCTGGAGGATTTGCAACCATTTAATACAGAGATTGTTGCAACGGCAACATATAATTGTAGCAAACCAATAGTTAGTGCTGTTGGGCACGAAACCGATTTTACAATAATTGATTTTGTTGCTGATTTGCGAGCTCCAACTCCATCGGCAGCTGCAGAATTGGTGGTAAATAAAATTGAAGATGATTTGTTTGTGATTAATAATTGTGTGCATAGAGCAGTGTTAGCCCTTGATGGCAGAATTGATAATATATATTCAAACGGTGATAATCTTTTATCAAAAATTAATTATGTTATAACAAATATGGTTTCAGCAAATTGTTCAAAGATTGATTTTATTGATAATAAGATTGGTTTATTAATGCAATCAAAAACACAAAAGGCTATTCATGAATTTGAACTTATTAATAATAAACTAGAATCGTTAAATCCTATAATTCCTTTACAAAAAGGCTATGTAAAGGTTGAAGATGATGAAGGTGTTATAAAAAGTTCAAAACAAATTATTGCTGGCAAAAACTATAATTTAATTTTTGCTGATGGTGTTAAGGTTGTTAAAGGGGAATAATTATGAGTATTGATGAAAAAATGAAAAAGTTAGAAGAAATAACAAAACAATTAGAATCTAACGAAACAAGTTTTGAGGAGAGTGTTAAACTGTATGAACTTGCAGTTGAGCTTGCAAAAGAACTATATAATGAGTTAAATTCAGTAAAGGGTAAAGTTACTCAAATAAAACAAGATTTAGAAAAATTTAAAGAAGAAAGTATGGAGATATAAATGAAAAATAAAGCGATAACAGATAGAAGTGTTGACTTTGCAAAATGGTATACAGATGTTGTTAAGGCTGCAAAATTGGCTGAATACTCAAGCGTAAAAGGTTGTGTAATATTAGAACCAAACGGATATGCTATTTGGGAAAAAATGCAAAGCGTATTAGATAAAATGTTTAAACAAACAGGGCATCAAAATGTTTATATGCCACTATTTATTCCTGAAAGTTTAATGAAAAAAGAAGGGGAATTAATTGAGGGTTTTGCTCCAGAGGGTGCATGGGTTACCGAAGGTGGTCAAAGTAGATTAGAAGAAAAATTAATTGTTAGACCAACCAGTGAAACAATGTTTAGCGATTATTATGCTTTAAAGGTTAAATCATATCGTGATTTGCCTAAATTATATAATCAATGGTGTAATGTTGTTAGATGGGAAAAAGAAACCAGACCATTTTTAAGAACTCGTGAGTTTTTGTGGCAAGAAGGTCATACAGTTCATGAAACTCAAAAAGAAGCTGAAGAAGAAACAATGAGAATGCTAAATGTGTATAAAAAATTCTTTGAAGATTATTTAGCAATTCCTGTAATTACTGGTCGAAAAACCGAAAAAGAAAAATTTGCAGGTGCAGAATATACATACACAGTTGAGGCTTTAATGTATAATGGTGTTGCATTACAAAGTGGAACAAGCCATTATTTTGGTCAAAAGTTCTCAAAAGCATATGGTATTAAATATTTAAATAGAAATAATGAACTAGATTATGTTTATCAAACATCTTGGGGTGTAACAACCAGAATGATTGGTGGATTAATAATGGTTCATAGTGATGAAAATGGTTTGGTGTTGCCACCAAAAATTGCTCCACGCCAAGTAGCAATTGTGCCAATTGGTGATGATGAACAAGTTAAAGCAATCTGCAATAGTATATTAGAAAAATTAACCGATGCAGATATTGTTGCATTTGCTGACTATTCTGAAAAGTCTCCGGGCTTTAAATTTGCAGAACATGAAGTTAATGGAATTCCTGTTAGAATTGAGTTGGGTAAACGTGATTTAGAAAATGGAACAATTACACTTGCTCGCAGAGATACACGTGAAAAAATTACTGTTAGTGCAGATTGTGATATTGTTGCAGAGGTTAAAAAACTGCTTAATGATATTCAAACAAACTTATATAACAGGGCACTAGAACGTCGTAACGAATTAACTTATGAATGCACAACATTAAAACAAGTTGAAGAAATTATGAATGCTAAACCAGGATTTGTTAAAGCTATGTGGTGTGGCGATGAAGAATGTGAATTAAAAATGAAAGAGATTCGCGGAACAAAGTCCAGATGTATTTTAGAAGATGAAAAACCAATTTCAGACACCTGTGTTGTTTGTGGTAAAAAGGCAAAACATTTGGTGGTTTGGGGTATTCAATACTAATATTGTGTAATTGTATTAATATACAATTGTTTAAAATTTTGTTTAGTTTAAACAAATTTGATTTAATTTAATATTTAGGGCAGGGGTAAAATAGCCTCTGCTTTTTTGTTGTTTAGTGTGGGGTTTTGAGTGCTATGCATGTTTAAAAAATGGCTTTATAAAGCCAATGTATAAAAATACAGAATATTTATGCATAAACACATTTATAAATATAAAAATGTGTGAATAAAAATAAAAATTAAAATGTATAAATATGCAAAAATCTATTGCATAAAAATTCTCAATGTTGTATAATCGGATTGCAATCAAAAATTTTGATTGAATAAAAATTAATACAAAACAAGGAATGGCCATGGCAAGAAATTCAAGACAATCAAAGATTTTAGAATTAATATCTCTTAAGGAAATTGAAACTCAAGACGAATTAGTTTCTGAACTTCGCGCAGCTAATTATGATGTTACTCAAGCAACTATTAGTCGTGATATTAAAGAGTTAGGATTAATTAAAATTTTATCTGAAAACAAAAAATATAAATACGCGATTGTTAGCTCTCAAGCACAAGCTGTTTCTAACAAATGTATGAACATTTTTAAGGAATGCGTAATATCAATTAAAAACGCTGTTAACCTTGTTGTTGTTAAAACATTAAAAGGAACTGCAGGTTTGGTTAACACTTTTGTTGATCAATTATCAATTCCTCAAGTTTTAGGCTCCACTTATGGTGACGATACTGTAATGATTGTTGCAGTTGATACTGACGATGCTTACATGATTCAACAAAAATTAAATGAAATATTAGAATAAACAACTCAGTTTGAGTTGTTTTTTTATTTATGTAATTATAAAAATATTGTTAAATTGTTTTAATTTTGATAAAATGTTTTTGTATGATAACAAGTTTAAAAATTAATAACATTGCGTTAATTGATAAAAGTTTAATAAATTTTAGTGAAGGTTTTAATTCCTTAACTGGTGAAACTGGTGCGGGCAAGAGTATTATTATTGACTCCATTAATTTTGTTTTGGGTGCCAGGGCAGATAAAACTCTAATAAAAACTGGAAATGATTTTGCTAGGGTTGAAGTTGTTTTTGAGGTTAATGAAATTTCTGACGAAATAAAAGAGTTTTTTAATAGTTTGTTTATCGAACCTGAAACAACAATTATCATTAGTAGATACTATAACTTAAATGGTAAAAATGAGTGTAGGGTTAATGGTGAAATTGTTACTATTGGAATGTTGAAAAAACTTGCTTCTTGTTTGGTAGATGTGTTTGGTCAACACGATAACATTGCTTTGTTAGATGTTAAAAATCATGTTAAGTTTATTGATGCTATTGATAATAAGGTTGAAGTTTATAAACAATCACTTAATAATAATTTAAATATTCTAAAGCAAATTAATGCTAACATTTTAGAAATTGGTGGCAATGGCGAAGATAAACAGCGCAATATTGCTTTATTGCAACACGAAATTAGTGAAATAGAGTTGTGTAATCTTAAAGAAAACGAAGATGTTGAATTAGAAGAAAAACAAAAAATGTTTGTTAACTCTGAAAAATTAAAGGCAAATTTACAAGAAGTGTTATCTGATTTAAATGCTGGTGAGTTTAGTGTTACTTCAAGATTAAAAAATGCAAGCTTCTGTTTTAATCAAATATTAAATTATTCAAACAATATTGAAGACTTAAAAAATAGATTAAATTCTTCATTGTATGAACTAGTTGATATTGCCGATACGGTTTCAAATTTGTTGTATTCTATTGATTATAGTGAAGATGAGTTAAATCAAATTATGGAGCGTTTAGAGGTTATAAAAGATCTTAAACGCAAGTATGGAAAAACAATTGTTGATATTTTAAATTATTTGCAAAATGCTAAACAAAAGTTAGAAATGCTTTTAAATAGTGATGAGCAATTGCAAAAACTATTAGTTCAAAAAAATGAAATTCTAGCAAAAATTTTAGTTGATTGTCAAAACATAACCAAACAACGCAAATTGGTTGGTGAAAATCTATCTAAAAAACTTGTTGCTGAGCTGGCTGATTTAGGTATTAAAAATGCAAACTTTGTTGTAAACTTTAACAATGAATATAATTTGGCAAATATCGAAAGCAAAGTTTCACAAAATGGTGCAGATAATATTGAGTTTTTATTTAGTGCTAACGCAGGTATTGAAGCAAGGCCACTATCAAAAATTATTTCTGGTGGTGAAATGAGCAGATTTATGCTTGCCTTTAAATGTGTATGTCGTGATAATAACACAACAAAAACCATGATTTTTGATGAAATTGATGCTGGAATTGGTGGATTAATTGGCTTTGAAGTTGGCAAAAAAATAGCAAGCATATCAAAAACAAATCAAGTTTTATGTGTTACTCACTTAGCGCAAATTGCAATTTTTGCAGATTCGCATTTCAAAATTGAAAAAATGGTGGATAATAGCATAACATCATCTAATGTTAAACTATTAGAATCGGATCAGGTTGTAACCGAAATTGCCAGAATGATTGGTTCTAAGGCTGGCTCTGAGTATGGCACATTAAATGCTAAAGAGTTAATTTTGGAAGCTGAAACATATAAGAATAAATTATAATAATTGGTTTTTATTGGTTACAAATAAAAGGAATAATTAATTAAAAAATAAAAAAACTACTTTTAAATTAGGAGTAGTTTTTTTTATGTCTAAAAGGTGTAAGACACTTAATTTTATATTAATATGTTTACTATTTGTGCTAGTGTCGATTTCGGTGCCTTATAGCACAATTTTAATGCTAGATAATAATATATTTTTAACACAATCCGAATTTGATATGTTATTACATAATAATCCAGAATTGGTTAACAATAACTTAATTGCAGTAGTTAATGATTTAAATGATGATCAAATTAATCAGTATGTAATAAATTATAAATTATTTAATTTATTTAATATTAAAAATGTTAAGGTTAATGTTTCTAATAACAACACAGTTTTTGTTGGTGGAAATTGTGTTGGTTTAAGTTTGCAAAATAGAGGAATTGTTGTTGTTGGTAGTAATAATATTATTACTAAAAATGGGCATATAAATCCGGCAGAAAAAGCGGGTATAAAAGTTGGAGATAAAATTATTAGCATTAATAATATTGAAATAAATAATATTAACGATGTTAATAATGTTTTATTAAATTGTAATGCCGAAACAGAATTAAATATTGAATATGTTCGTAATGGTGAAATTTTTACTACAACCATAACTCCACAATTAGATGTTCAAACAAAAACATATAAGCTTGGAATATGGATTAAGGATGATACGATGGGTGTTGGAACTTTAACCTATATAAATCCAAACAATTTACGCTTTGGAGCTCTTGGGCATGCAATAGTTGATGCTGAGTTTGGTGATAAGCTTGATATTAAGTCGGGCCAATTATATAAGTGCAATGTGGTTGGAATAAAATCTGGACAAATGGGTGTTCCTGGTGAAATTTTGGGTTTATTTGTTCCGGGCAGAAACCAGCAAGGAACTGTTGATAAAAATAATGAATATGGCGTTTTTGGTTTGATGTTTGAAGATAGTGAATTGTTAAAAAACAAGCAAAAAATGCAAGTTGGTGGTAGAGCTAGTGCTAAACCTGGCAAAGCAAAAATTTTAACAACGATTGATGGAACAACAATTGAAAGCTTTGATGTAGAAATTATAAAAACAAACTATCAAAATGGATCAAATGCAAAAAGTATGGTTATAAGGGTAACTGATAAAAACTTAATTGCGCGAACAGGTGGAATTGTTCAAGGAATGAGTGGTAGTCCAATCATTCAGGATGGCAAAATTATTGGGGCAGTTACGCATGTTTTTGTAAATGATCCACAAAAAGGATTTGGGTTGTATATTGATTGGATGATTAATGAATAATTTAAATTTGCAATTTTATAAAAAAATACTATTTTTGTAAAAAAATATAAATACAATAGATTTTTGTATAAATTTCTGCTATAATTGAGCCTGTAAAGTTAATTTTAAACTTTTAAAACTGAGGATAAAAGTGATGTCTAACATAAATTTAAATGCCGTGTTTTATTCTGGTGGAAACATTGAATTAGCATATAATATTAAAAAAGCCTTGTGGGAAAATAATATTTATATTGATAATGTGTCTGATTTTTTTGAATTGGTATATGCAATTCACGAAGAAGATATAAATATTTTGTTTATTGATTGTGATACTATTGAATTAAATCAGCAAGTTGTTGATTTAACCCTTGGTATTAAATTAGGAGCACCAGATAATGTTATATTTATTGGCGATAATAAAAATATTGATTTGCATATAAATAATCAAAACAGATTTTTATTTGATCGTAATAATATTCAATCTCAAATAAGCAACATTGAATCTAAAATAAGATTTAACGTAAAATGTTGTAAAGGGCATAAATACAACATTTCAAAGGTTAACTCATATCTTAGTCAATATTTAATGAGTATGGGTTTTTATCCTAAACATAATGGTTTTGTTTATATTAAAAATAGTATTGAGGAAGCATTAAATAATAATGGTTTATTAGGATCGTTAAGTTCTAATGTGTATCCAATAGTTGCTAGTCGTAATAAAACAAACATACAAAATGTTGAACGTAGCATTCGCAATGCTATTGAGTGTGCGTTTAAAAATTCACATGGTGAACAACGTGAGCTTTTGGATTTGTTTAAAAATAAGAGAGTTAGCAATCGAACATTTTTAAGTTTTTTGTTGGATCACATTATTGACTCACACGATCAGATTGAACAAACAAATTTATTATAAAGTTTAATAAAATAAGTAAAGATATTTTTATTTTTTGAATATATTTATATATATTAATTTTTGCTTGGAATATAAATATGAAAAATAAAAAAATATCACAAAATGTTTTAATATTTAAAAGTAATGTTGCACGATATTTGGCCGAATATAAAGCCATTTTAATAGTATGTGCAATATTTTTATTTCTTGGCATATTTACGGGTGTTCTTACAGCAATAAAACATTCGGGCAGTTTGGAATTAAGTAATTTATCAGATGTAAATTTTGTGGATTTTTTAAAAGGGGATAAGGGAACAACGGGGTTAATTTTTCCTTATCTGCTTTCTTTTGTGATAAACGTATGTATAATTATCTTTATCAATTTTAAGCCTTGGTTAATATTGGTAAATTTTTTGGTGTTATTAGCAAAAGGATATACGTTTGCGTTTGATATAACAATATTAATTGTGTTATATGGATTTTCTGGTATCATAAATGTTCTATTTATTATTTTACCATTTGAAATTTTAATAGGTTTAGTGTTAATTGTTATTAGTTCCTTTGCGATTAAACGAAATATACATATAAAAAAATATGGAATAAATAATACTTGCAAAAACAGTAAAATTAATTATGCAAAAACATATTGGTTTTTAATAATTATTGGTGTTGTTTTTATTTTATTAAAATGTTTACTAATGCCGTTAGTTAGAATTACTATCATTGTTAATTAGTTTTATATTTTGTAGTTACTTTAAGTATTTTTATTAAAGTGCTATGCATACATGTTTAATAATTTTATTTACATTACTAAATTATTGTTGTATTATATATATAATAATAATTTAACCCGTATTTGCTTAACATAAAGTTAATATGGTTTACAGGTGTTTTATGAGAAAAAAATTATTAACAATAATGTTTGCGCTATTAATGTGCTTTTCCACATTTGTTTTAACTGCTTGTGGTGGTGGTAGTGCTTCCGGTGGTGGCTCTGGTGGCGGTTCAGGCTCGGGTGGTAGTGGTGGAAGTTCCGTTGAGGAACCACCAAGTGGTGATAACGATACCGACTCAAGTGATATTGGCGATTTCTTTTCGGGTTACAGAGTGTTGATTAATGGCGACGATGAGTTTGAAATTAAGGATGAACTTACTGGTGGCAAGGTTGCATTTAATGATTTGCTAAATCGACAAATCACAACTCTTGCCCAAGATATTTTGTATAGGCTTTACTTGGTTTATGGTGGGGTAGCGAAAGCTGCAATAACTGATGAGGCTGAAGCTATTACCGAATTGTATATGACCACAAGTGCTACCAAACTTGTTTTTGATGATACAGCAGTTATCGACAAAAGAGAAATGTTAACAAAGGAAGCAGTTCATTTAAATTCTCATGTTAGAGAACATATTGATTGTATTTATTGTTATCAACAATCTCTTACAGGAACTGATAACTACTTAAACAACACTGCAGGTATTATTTTAACAAATGCAATTATTGGACACTATTTCTATTATGATGGTAGAGACTTGCTTGTTCCAACAGCACAAGTTCAATATGATTCAAATGGGGATAATAATATCACAGCAGAGGATGCTTATAGAAATGCCTATGATCCAACCGAATACAAATGGCTAATGAATGATTTAACAAAATATTCAGCAGCTGTTTCCAATGCTATTGATAACTCTGATACAACCAGTTATTTAAATAAAGTAAAAATGGCTATTGCAAAAATGATTGTTGGTGACGATTATTTAAACGATACCTATAATTATAATGATTATCTTAACACATTATCACGCATTAACAGATTAGGATTTTATGTTACTCCTGAAACAGGTGCGTTGGAAGGATATGTTTACGATGATCAAAAAATGTTAGATTATGTTAACAAAAAAATAATTGGCGATACAAATATTAATAGAGATCAAGGATACTACGAATTATTTGAAGAAAGTGAAAAGGTTTCATTGCAAAACTGGTCAGATGCTGCAAATATTCCACAACACTTTTATAAAGGATATAATATTGTAGTTCCTAATATTGTAAAAATGGCATTTGCTAATACATTTACAACTTCAGACGATACAATTTATCCAATTTGTGCAAGAACAAATATTTATGATAGAGGATTTGAACCTAAAGAAGGATCCGAAAGTGAATATGAAACAACTGGTCCATGTGACTTTAGTGCAATCATTTTAAAACCTATTAGTGGATCTTTGCCAGCTGATATTATACTAAGTATTGCTGTTGCTCGCGATTCAGATTTGGGCGATGCTCCAGGAGATATTACCGATACCAGATATATTAAAGATATTTATGTTAGTTGTAGTAATAATCATGGTCAATTATA
>CALDPW010000039.1 GCA_937911885.1 uncultured Clostridia bacterium
GAAGTGATTGATCTGGGACAAATTCAGGCTGCGGCCGAACGTAATGGTATAAAACACTCTAATATGTCAAAAATGATTTCAGATTTAGAATCACGCTTTAAAACACGTTTGTTAATACGCAGTTCATCCGGCAGTGTTCCGACAAACACCACACGTCAATTATATTCAGACATTGAAAATATATCAAATGCACTTGATAATATTTTTCATAATATTACAGGTCCGGACGAACTGACGGGTCATATTTCTATTTGGACAGAAGAAGGTTTTGCAGGCAGTAAATTATTTACCGAACTAAATAAATTATATGCAAAACACCCAAAAATCCGTTTAGATATTTTAACAAACCGCCATATGAATATGTCAAATCCAGACATATCTATACTTGATATACGTTCGCTACAAAAACTACCTGGGACAAAGCCATTATTTAAATTTAAGACCAAAACAAAATTTTATACTACGCCTGAATACTTGAATAAACATGGCGCACCAAAAGATATGGACGATATGTTGGAAAATTTTGAATTATGCGTCCGACAAAAATTCTTGCAATTACCAGAATGCAACTTCATTCTAAAACGTGCAAAGAAATTAAATCTGACAACTGATTCTGCATCTATTGCATACCAGCTGGTTTGCGACGGTGCAGGCATATCACTGATGCCCGAATGGTGTACCATGCGTAACGAGCGCTTGATAGAGGTTCCAAACATAGAATTTGATTACGAATATATTTTAACTGGAATCGGAAATCCATTGACCGTTAAAAGCCCAAAAGTGCAAGCGTTTCTTGAATTCTTTTACGAATTTTGCAAGGAGTATGATATTCCGCTGGAAATGTTTGAATAATAAAAAAAGCACCGCAAACGCGGTGCTTTGATTTTTTACATAAATATTATTACCTTCAACTAATCCAACAGTTGCACCATTTTTGTGTGTTGCTGGATTTGTTGATAATGTGAATTTATATCTATCTAGAATAAATTCAATATACATTCTGTGTGCTTCAGTAACATTTTCAAATTCATATTCATAAATCTTTGTGCTCTTGTTATCTGGAACGCCGTTTTCATCATCTGCTTTTTGTAATGTTTTTTCAACGCCATCAACAATTTGTTTATAAACATGATAATGTGGATCAGATGTAAATTTTAAATATAAGTTATTATTATTCAAAATATAAATTTCACCACGAGCATTAGGAGTTATTGTAACTCTAATGTTGTCTGCAGGGTTATATTCTTCTGCTTCATAAACACCAAATCCATTTGTGGTAATGGTAATTAAGTGAGCGTGGAAGAATTTAAGAATTGGCAACTTGTAGTTAAAGTTGTTTTCTTTATCATAGAATTTCCAAATATTAGCAAAGTCAAAGTCGTAAGCAGTATATGTTAATTGATTTTGCAAGGTTGTGTAACCCAAACTTACAGTTCGAACAGTGTTGGTTGCACTGTTATTACCAAAACCGGTTCCAGTAAATGTTACTTCAGCCTTTTTAATATGAATAAATTTTGTGTCGTTAGCATATAAAGCTGCACCTTTAACTGAGTCGGTAACATATCCAATTACAACATTTTGTCCGTTACCAACAATATGTCCAATATTTGCTTCTGCAACAGTTGTTGCTGTGTCGCTCATGGAAATAATATCGCCAAAGCTATATACAAATTGAATTCCCGCATTTGTTGCTTGTGCAACAATTCCCGCAACATAATTAACACCACTAACCCTACCAGTATTGTAAGCGTTTTTGATTGTTATATGATATGAAGTATTATTTGCACTTGCCACTAATCCTGCAACATTAGTATTACCAAAAATGTTTCCTCTGTTGTAACTTTCGGTAATACCTGTATATGGAACAACTAATGCTCCTTCATTAAATGAATAATCAAAGATATCACTATATCCATCTACATTTGAGTTGTTTAATTTAGCAACCACACCTGCTACATTGTTTAGACCAGATACATAAGCATGGTTACCTAAACGAACTAAGTTGTTATTATTTTCAGCAACTACGCCCGCTACAACATTTCTACCAATTACAACACCCTCAACAACCACACCATGAATTAATCCTTCGTTGGTAACTGCAACTGCTGCAACGTTGTTATCACCAATAATAATTGCATTAGATAATGTGAAGTTTCTAATAACACCATTATTAATTTTTACAAATGCTACATTACTTTGAGCCGATGTTGCAATTTGTAATCCAGTAATGGTAAATCCAGATCCGTTAAAGTTAGCATTAAATTCGTTAATTGGTTCCACCATAAATCCACTAGCATCAATGTTTCCAGTTAATGCATAATAGGTATCAATTGTGTTTCCAACACCACTATTAATGTTTTTAACAAATGTGTTAAACTCAAGCATTGTTCCAATTAAATATGGATCAGCTTCAGTTCCTGAACCTAAAATATTAGTTGTAGTATTCAATTTTGGAGAATATTTAAATTGTGGTCCTGTTGTGTTAATAGAACTATTATAAATATTATCAAAATTAAATCCTTCATAAGAATCAACCGATTGCAGTTCATCTGGTGTTACATCGTAATCTTGAGTATCACTACTGTTTCCTATTGGTTTTTCGTTAATACCCCCAAGTTTTGCACCATCAAAGTTGCTTACTTTTCCAGTTACAAAATAAGTATATTCTAAACCAATATGTTTATCATCAGAACCAACAATAGTTGCATAATCATTATTTGAAGTTATAATTTCGGCATTTTGAAGAGATTGAGTAATTGTGTTGTTATTAACACCAACCAATCCACCAACAGTGTTGTGTTCGTTGTTGTTAATTTTTCCATTATTAATAACGGCATTAATTAAACCATTATTAATTCCCACTACACCACCAACTATATTATCAGAACTTGCGTCGGTTAATGTAATTTCAAGTTTGTTTTGAGATTTGAATAATGTTGAGTTGTTATCTAAAATACCAACTAATCCACCAACAGTATTAACTCCTTCGGAATTAACTTTAATATAGCCATCATCGGCAATAACGTTTGTAATAACACTTGAAACTGCATTAGCTACAATTAATGCAACATTGTTGTTATCACTTAGTTCATATTCAATATTAACCCCTGTGAATGTTAATGTGCTAATTAATGCACCGTTGGCTTTACCAATAAAGCCCACACCATTTTCAAATTCGGAATATTGTTCTGCATCTAACGAAACACCATTAATTATTATGTGGTTTCCATTTGCAATACCATCGAAAGCACCAAATATTGCACCTGCGAACTCAATTGAAGCTGCATTTGCAATTGGAGTCCAGAAACGAGTACTTAAATCAATGCTTGTTGAAGCGGCAGATGTTACAAAATAATATAAATCTTTATATAGTCTTGTTACTGTTGTTCCACCAACGGTTTCGGTATAGTAGCTGTTTGTATTAATTAAATACATTACACGAGCCAATGCTGCCGAACTAGCAATTCGATATGCTGTTTCGTAAGATTGTCCGTTATAACTGCCACCAGCATAACTTTGAACACCAGTTGTTTCGTTTGCAAAAGCAGAAGAACTTAACGCACCAATATCATACCATTTTAGTTGTGCAAAATTAATATATAGTGTCATATCACTGTTAATACCTTCTAAGGTATAAGAGTATGATTGTCCACTAACAACTTCTTCTTGGTTAACAGTGGTAATAAATG
>CALDPW010000040.1 GCA_937911885.1 uncultured Clostridia bacterium
ATCATGTTTCTCACCAACTTTTCTATTTTAGCCTCAATAGTATTATTTGTTGAAACTAAAATCTTATACTATTTTATCAATTTTTCTTTGTCAAAGAAAGATAATTGTTTCTTTTTGTTGATATAATTTCAAAACATTGTTAAAATAATAACCGTGATATAGATAATCGCTGCCTTAGGTAGAGGAAAGTCCATGCTCGCACGAGCTGCGATGCTCGTAGTGTTTGTGTTAGATTAATAAATAAGTCTAAGCAGGAAGGAGTTCTTGACGGCTGGTAGTAAATCTAAGTGAGTTTTCATATGATTTACTCCTATAAAAGTGCCACAGTGACGAGGTTTAGAGAAATCTAAAATGTGAAAAGTTGGTAAACCCCTCAAGCGAGAAACCCAAATTTTGGTAGGGGAATTATCCAAGGAGAATTAGAATCTAAGGATGAATGGTTTAACCATAGATAAATGTTTGTCGCCTTTATGGTACAGAACGTGGCTTATAAGATAATTTTATTATTTTTAGGATGTGTAAAATGATTGAAATAGGATTAAAATTAAAAGAGAAAAGGGAAGAAAATGGGGTCTCGATTGAGGAAGTAGCAGAAGATCTTAAAATGAGACCTGGTCAAATCATTAGTTTAGAAGAAGGTAATAAAGACGAGTTTCAAGATGTTGTTTCTTTGAAATATTTTATTAGGGATTATGCTAAATATTTAGGTTTAGATGGTGAACAGTTAGTTGATGATTTTAATGAGTATTTATTTGATTATACATCTAAAATACCTCTAGATGCTATTGAAAAGGCAAAGAATTTTAATGGCTTATACCATGTGTTGCATGGCACAATTAATCCAATGGAAGGTAAAGGTCCAAACGATATTAGAATTAAGGAACTTTTGCAAAGAGTTAATCAACAAAAGGTTTCAGAAGTTATTATTGCAACCAACCCAGATGTGGAAGGTGAGGTAACAGCAAGTTATATTGCTCAAATATTAAAACCATTAAATATAAAGGTTACTCGAATTGCGCAAGGTATTAGCATGGGTAGTGCGTTACAATACGCAGATGAAGTAACTCTTACAAAAGCTATTGAAGACAGAAAGGAAATGTAATGTTTAAAAAGAAATATCCGGTAATTATTGATACCGATCCAGGTGTTGATGATGCTTTATCATTAATAACAATGTTAAGATCACCAAAAAGATTTGATATAAAACTTATGTGTTCGGTTTCGGGCAATGTAAAAATTGGAATAACAACCAACAATATGTTACACTTGCTTGAAAACTTTAATCCACATATTCCAGCTGCCGAAGGCGAGGAAGGCCCAAGAATTAAGGGTAAACAAGTTGATGCATCAAATGTTCATGGTGTTGGTGGTTTGGGAGACTATCAAATTCCTAAGGTTTACGAAAAAACTGTTAATTTTAATTCTGCACTTGAGGGATATGTTAAAGTGTTGTCGGAGGCTAAAAAACCAATTTATTTATTAACATTGGGGCCGTTAACAAATGTGGCAACATTAGTAAAAACTCATCCAGAATTGCTTTGCAAAATAAAACGTGTTTATTCCATGATTGGATCCTACAATGGCGCAGGAAATGCACATAAAGGTAGTTATGCCGAATTTAATACCTATTGCGATACAAAAGCATTAGATACAGTTATTAATAGTGGATTGCATGTTGTGTTTTTGCCAATGGAATTGGGACACGATACCAAAATTGCTAAAAGCGAATTTGCAAAAGTGGAAGTTACAAATCCTGCAATTAACATGATTAAGCAAATGGTGTTGGGTGTTAATGAAACGGTTGTTGATAATGATTATTTTGCTGTTTACGACTTGCATGTGCCAGCAGCAATTAGTTGTCCTAATTTATATAAGTTTAAACGTTGCACAGCAACAGTTAATACCAACGAAAACGATGAAAGGTTTGGACAAGTGTTTTTAACCCCTAACAAACATGGTAATCACTCAGTTGTGTATATTAAAAACACAAAAAAATTAGCAAACAAAATTTTTAAAGAATTATATCAAGGAATTTTATAAAATGGTTAAATTATCTGTGGTTGGAAGTATTAATACCGATTTTGTATTTACTTCCGAAAATTTGCCTAAACCAAGCGAAACCATTATGGGAACAGGTTTTGCAATCAATTATGGCGGCAAAGGTGCAAACGTTAGTGTTGCAGCTGCTAGATTGGGTGCAAAAGTTAAACTGTTTGGTGCTATTGGTGATGATGTTTTCTCAAAAGAAAACATAAAAAATCTAAAAGCTCAAAAGGTTGATATTTCAAATGTATTAACCTTTAAAGGTGTGTTGGGTGGAGCTGCTGGGATTAATGTTGGTAGTGGAACAAATTCCATTACAGTTGTTTCGGGAGCAAATCAAAAATATGATAAAAACTTGATTACCAAAAACTTAAAACATATTTTAGATAGCAACGTTGTGGCAACACAGTTAGAAACCAATATTGAAGGTGTTGAGCACTTAATTGATGAGTGTAACAAACATAATGTTCCACTTGTGTTTAATCCTTCGCCAATGATTGACTTAAAAGAAGAGTTGTTGCAAAAATGTGCTTACGTTATTGTTAATGAAGTTGAAATTAAACAACTTCCTAATTATCAATCAAATGAACAAATGCTACAATATTATAACGGAAAGTTGATTTTAACAACTGGTGCAAATGGTGTTTATTATTATGATAATGGTGTTAACCATATTCCTAGTTTAAAGGTTGAATCTCGCAACACAACAGGCGCTGGCGATACATTTTTAGCAGCATTTAGCTTATCGATTGCTAGCAATAAAAGCGTTGGTGATGCTTGCAGATTTGCAAACATTTGTGCTGGATTAAAAGTAACAAAAGAGGGCACACAAACAGGTATGCCAACAAAAACCGAAGTTGAACAATACATAAAAACAGCAGAAACAAAATAAGTTTCTGCTTTTTTTGTGAAGATATAAAAAAAGTAAGCGTTTGCTTACTTTTTGTTTGTTAAAATTTCGTTAAGTGCAATTAATATGCCAAGTTTTCCGTATTCAAAAGTTAATCCACCTTGCATATATGCTGTGTAAGGATAAACCATTGGACCATCGCAGCTAAGTTCAATTGTTGCACCTTGTGTAAATGTTCCAGATGCCATAATTTCATCATGAGGGTATCCTGGCATTGGGGCAGCAATAGGTGTTACAAAGCTATCAATAGGCGACCCTTTTTGTATTCCTACATGAAAATTGGTAATATTTTCGGGAGTGAACAAATTAACGGTTTGAATTATGTCTGTGCGAGGTTCGTTGAATTTAGGATCAACATCAAAACCAAGCTTTTCTAAAACCAAACTTGCAAAAATCATGCTTTTTAAGCTGGATGTTACAGCTTGTGGGGCC
>CALDPW010000041.1 GCA_937911885.1 uncultured Clostridia bacterium
GCTGAGCAAGAAGGTATTGTTTTCATTGATGAAATTGATAAAATTGCTGGAAAAAGAGAAGGCGGAAAAGGTCCAGATGTTAGCCGTGAAGGTGTTCAACGTGATATTCTACCACTTGTTGAAGGTAGCACAGTAAACACAAAATATGGAATTATTAAAACTGATTATATTTTATTTATTGCTGCTGGTGCATTTCATGTGAGCAAAATTAGTGATTTAATTCCTGAGTTTCAAGGTAGATTCCCAATTAGGGTTGAACTATCTAACTTAACAAAAGATGATTTTTATAAAATTTTAACTCAACCTAAAAATGCATTAACATTGCAATATGCTGAAATGTTAAAGGTTGATAACATTAATTTATCCTTTACAACAGAAGCATTACAAACCATTGCTGAGTATGCCGAACGTGAAAACGAAACAAGCGAAAATATTGGTGCTCGCAGATTACATACATTGTTAGAATTTTTACTTGAAGATATTTCATATAATGCTGATGGACTAAATCCAATGGTAGATGTTGTTATTGATAAACCATATGTTGAAAAAGCATTTAGCGAAACAACAAAAAAATATGATTTAACAAAATATATTTTATAACACAATAAAGACAAATATTTTATGTTTGCATAGTAGAGAAAAATATGGATAAACAAGTTTTTGAAAAAGAAAAAGAGTATTTAAATACTGTTGAAGAACAACTTAAAAGCGATATTGAGGTTTTATCTACCTTTTTAACCAAAGAAAAGGAAGAAATTCAACAAGAAAAGTATAATTTACGCGATACGCATGTTACCGAAACTGATGCGTATGACTCTTTTTTTGACACATGTTTGCGTATTGAAGATTATGACGAACGTGAAAAAGAATTAAACAAGTTAAAACGCATTAAACAAAATCCATATTTTGCAAGAATAGATGTAACAGAACCTCACGGAAAAGCTTATTATAACTATATTGGATATCGTAGCTTAAATAATCCTAAAGGTGGATTTTACGTAATAGATTGGAGAGCTCCTTTTTCTAGCTTGTTTTACGATTTTGATAAAGGTCCATTTAGCTATTCTACCATTAGTGGTAAGGTTAGTGGAGAAATAACAAATAAACGCCAATTAAAGGTGGAAAATGGTGAATTAAAGTATTACTTTGATTCGGATTTAAAAGTTGATGATGATGTTTTACAACAAACATTATCAAGCAATACAAGCGAAAAAATGAAAAACATTGTTGCAACAATTCAACGTGAACAAAATCAAATTATTCGCTGTTCCGAAAAATTGAACACCTTGGTATTGGGTGTTGCCGGTAGTGGCAAAACAAGCATTGCTTTGCATCGTGTGGCATATTTGTTATATAAGCTTAAAGGTAATTTAAAAAGCAGTGAAGTTTTAATTTTATCGCCAAACGAAATGTTTTCTTCTTATATTTCACAAGTGTTGCCAGAACTAAATGAAAATAACGCATTAAACACCACATTTGAAAAAATTATTTTTAATGAACTTGGTGAAAATGTGCTATTTGAATCAAAACAGGCACAAGTTGAACGTAAGATTAAAGGCAAAAGTAAAGTTGATGAACAAAAAAATACTTATGAGTTTTTTATTGATTTATACAACTTTGTTTGTGATTTTTTAAATAAAAAGTTTAAAGCAAAAAATATTACAATTGGCGCTTTTAATATTCCTGATACTAAAATTAAAAACTTATATTTTAAAACCTATGGCAAATATTTACCATTTAAACGCATCGAATGGATGATTGATAATTTGGTGGAAAGTTTTTTTGCAAGTTATAAAAAACTAGAATTTAAAATTAGAGAATTTTTGCACGCTAAATTATATAGAATGATTACTAACAATAATCCAATTAATATTTATAAGGAATTTTTGCAAAAACAAGGTAAAAAATTGCTTTTAGTTAACAAAAAAATAAAGCATGAAGATATTATTCCAATTTTGTTTATTAACTACTTTTTATATGGCAGCATTGATTATTCTTCATTCAAACATGTTGTAATTGATGAGGCTCAGGATTATAATCCAATTCAATTCTACTTAATTGATAGTTATTTTAAGTGTCCAAAAACCATTGTTGGAGATATTGGTCAAGCCGTAAATCCATTAACAGCATCAGATGCAATAACCAATATGCGAAACATTTTTGGATTGGCTAGTAACGAATATAAACAAAACAATGCTGATCAAATAATCCCAGATGAAATCATTGAACTAAAACTTAACAAAAGTTATAGATCAAGTCATGAAATAACAGAGCTATCAAACTCTATTTTAAAACGAACAGATAGCATTGCAATAAAGCGTGATGCCGAAAAACCAGCACTAGTTAAAGTTGATTCGTTGGATGGTTTAAAAGAACAATTAAACAAACTGTTTGTTCATTATAAAAAATGTGGCTATAATAACATTGGAATCATAACAAAAAGTTTGTATAACGCTAAAAAACTTTATGCTATGTTAAAAAGTGATTTTGCCGATTTGCAATTGCTTAGTGATGTAAGTAGTCACTTAAACGGAAAAATCATATTGCCAGCCTATGCAAGTAAAGGGTTGGAGTTTGATGCAGTAATTGTTTTTAATGCAAATGAAGAAGAGTATTGCAATAATCTTGATAAACAGTTATTATATATATCAACATCAAGAGCATTACATAGCTTAACATTAATACACACAGCAAAACCTACAAGTTTTGTTTTAGATTATTTTAAAGGTGGAAATAAAAATGATTAATATACCAAAAGGCACAAAAGATGTTTTACCATTTGACAGTTACAAATGGGGACAAGTTAGAAAGGTGGTTGAAAACTTAAAACATAAGTATAATTTGCATGAAATTATTACTCCAATGTTTGAGCATACCGAACTTTTTGTGCGTGGAGTAGGAAATAGTACCGATATTGTTAATAAAGAAATGTATACTTTCACCGATAAAGGTGGCAGATCGTTAACATTAAAACCAGAAGGAACTGCTGGTGTTGCACGTAGTTTTATTGAAAATAGTTTATTTAATGAAGCTTTGCCTCTAAAACTATATTACATAACAAACTGCTTCCGCTATGAAAAACCACAAGCAGGACGTTTGCGTCAACATACACAATTTGGTTGCGAAATGTTTGGGGCAGATTCTGTTGCAATTGATGCTGAGGCTATTATGCTTGCTTGCGACTTTTATAAATCTTTTGGCATTAATCCAACAGTGTTAATTAATAACTTAGGATGCCCACAATGTCGTGAAAAATATAAAACCGAACTTAAAGAATATTTTAGACCATTAGTTGCAAACATGTGTGACGATTGTAAAAAACGTTACGAAACAAATCCACTTCGTATATTAGATTGCAAAGTTGATATTTGTAAAGATGTTGCAAAACATGCTCCAAAAATCACTGATATTTTGTGTGATGATTGCAATTCTAGATTTGATACATTAAAACAACTTTTAACAAGTTTAAATGTTAATTACAAATTTGATCCAATGTTGGTAAGAGGATTGGATTACTACACAAACTTAATTTTTGAATTTGTTGATTTGGACAAAAAGCTTGGACAAAATGCTCTTGGTGGTGGCGGCAGATACAATCACTTGGTTGAAGAGTTGGGTGGCAAACCAACAGCAGTTGTTGGGTTTGGAATTGGTATTGAAAGATTGTTATTATATCTTGAAAACAAGGGTGTTCAAGTTGAAAACGATGAAAACTTAATGGTTTATGTGGCAAATGCTACTCAAAATCTTGAAGAAATTATTAAATTTGTAAAATACTTGCGTGATAATGGTATTTCTACCGAACACAACCTTAACGAACGCAGCTTAAAAGCACAATTTAAATATGCTGATAAGGTTAAAGCTAAATATGTTATTACTGTTGGCGATGATGAATTAGCTAATAATATGTTTAACATTAAAGAGCTTGCAACTGGTAATCAAGTAAGTGTTAAAAAAGAAGAAATTATTAATTATATACTAGGTTAAAATGAATCAATTTTATAAAACAGAGTTATTAATAGGTGAAAGTGGCATTAACAAGTTGAAAAACTCTAATGTTATTGTTTTTGGTATTGGTGGTGTTGGTGGACATGTTTGTGAAATGCTGGTTAGGGCTGGTGTTGGAAGCATTACTATAGTTGATTTTGATGTTGTTGATATAACCAATATAAATAGGCAAGTTATTGCTTTAAATTCGGTGGTTGGAAAACCAAAAGTTGATGTTATGGAACAACGATTATTAGATATTAATCCAAACCTTAACATAACAAAAATTAACGATAGAGTTAGTATTGATAATGTTAATGAAATTTTATCAACAAACTATAATTTTGTGGTTGATGCTATTGATAGTGTTACAAATAAAATTGATTTAATTGTTTGTGCTCATAACAAGGGCTTAAACATTGTTAGTGCTATGGGAGCAGGAAATCGCACTCAAATACCATATTTTGAGGTTAGTGATATTTATAAAACAAGTGTTTGTCCTTTAGCTAAAATAATGCGTAAAAAGCTAAAAGAAAAAAATATTGAAAATCACACTGTTGTATTTTCAAAATTAACAGCAACACCTGTTGAGGGGCAAGTAGGAAGTATATCTTATTATCCAGCAATGTGTGGTTGTGTTTTAGCAGCTTATGTTATTAATCAGTTAATTGAACAATAATAAAATAAAAAATCGGTAATTTGCCGATTTTTTTTGTGTTAATTTTGATTTTAATGCCCAAATACTATATTGACATTAATTTAATTCTAAATTATAATTAAGTTGTAAAAATTTGTTTAAGGAAGTTTAAAATGAACAAAAACATTTATCTTGATAATGCAGCAACAACACAAGTTAGTGGCGAAGTTTTAAATGAAATGTTACCATATTTTACTAGTATTTATGGCAACTCAAATAGCATACATTCCTTTGGTAGAAATGCTGCAAATGGTGTTGATCAAGCTCGTGATAGAGTTGCAAAAGCTATTAATGCAGATAGTGGTGAGGTTTATTTTACCTCTGGTGGAACCGAGGCTAATAACTGGGCAATTAAAGGTGTTGCTTATGCTAATCAACGCAAAGGTAAACATATTATTACAACTCAAATAGAACATCATTCAATTTTGGAAACTTGCCGCGATTTAGAACGTGAAGGTTTTGAAATTTCATATTTGCCAGTTGATGATAGTGGTCTTGTTTCAATTCCTGAATTGTTACATGAAATTAGACCAGATACAATTTTGGTTTCAATAATGGCTGTTAATAATGAAGTGGGAACATTGCAACACTTAAAGGCTATTGGAGAAATTATTAAAGATTATAAGGCATATTTCCATACCGATGCTGTGCAAGCTCTTGGTTCTGTTGAAATTGATGTGAAAGATATGCATATTGACCTTATGAGTATGTCTAGTCATAAAATACACGGACCAAAAGGTGCTGGTGCGCTATATGTAAAAAAGGGAACTCCAATTAAAAAGTTTTTATTTGGTGGTGAACAAGAGTTTAATAAACGTGGCGGAACAACAGCTGTTCCTAATATTGTTGGTTTTGGTAAAGCAGTTGAAATTACAAAACGTGATATGCAAATGCTAAATAAAAAACTTGAAATGTTAGAAAGTTATTTTATTCGCAAAGTTGAATATGAAATTTCTGATATTAAAATTAATGGCAATTTGAGACAAAAGGTTCCTTCAATTATTAATATCTCATTTAAGAATATTGAAGGCGAAAGTATTTTAATGATGCTTGAAAATGAGGAAACGACATATTTCGACATAGAATCAACCTTGAAAAACGTTTCGCCGAAGCGATTAGGCACCATCAAGACTACAGACGTAACC
>CALDPW010000042.1 GCA_937911885.1 uncultured Clostridia bacterium
TTCTGTTTTAGGTATATAAATCTTAAATGCATCTTTAATTTCATCAATAGACATATTTGAAATATCTACATTATTTTTTGATTTTGAAATATTTGAATTTTGATTAGTTTATTGTATTAATTTTTAATACATTTTATATAATATATTTTTAACCGGTGTTGATGCTTTTTATATGTTGTTTGGTTTTGCAACCTACTTAAAAACTGGTTCGTTTTTAATTTCGGGCACACTTGGTGGTGCTTGCGATGCTATTTATGGAATAATGGCTGTTGTGGTTGGCAAACTTGATGCAAAAAAAGATTTAACAATAATGTCAATTATTTCGTCAATTGTAATTTCGCTTTGCATTGTTGGTGCAACACTAACAATGGGCGAGTGGCCAAGCTTTATTTTTTACGAAATAATACCAGTGTTTTGGCCATTTACTGTTATTTTTTCAACTCAACGCATGTTCACAAAATCAAAAGTGTTGGGCATTACCAACGAATGCACCTTTAATCGCTATAACGCACAACTATCGGGGCAAGCCATTTGCTATGCTTTTGGGTTAACAGGCGTTTTGTGGTTGGTGTTTGCAGTGGGAGCCGCATTTGTTTTCACTTCGGGAGTGCTATGTCCTTATGTTGAGGAACACACTCGAAAAACACTTGTTGATTACATTGAAGATAACGAAAGTTAAAAGGGGCTGTTATGCAACTAAAATTATTAAATTTTCACAAAATGTTAGCAAACTTTTCAATAAGTTTGGTTGGTGGATTTATTCCATTAATGATTTATAAAGCAACGCTAAACATTGTTTATGCAATTGGCTATTTAATTTTGCTTTATATTTTTAACATTACCTTTAACCTTATTTTTCAAAAGGCAATAACAAAATATCCACAAATTTTCTTAATTGTTAGAGCAGTTCCTATTTTGGGATTATCGCTATCAATTTTGTTAATTGATGTAAACTGGATTTGGGGATCGATTTTAATAGCAATTTTTTATGCTTTCAACAATTCCTTCAAATCAAATGCAAACGAAATTATTTTAAATTATTCCACTGGCGAAAGCGATGGAAAAGGCTTGGGCTTAACCAGAGTTTTTGAGCAAATTGGAACAATTGTTGCGCAAGTTTTGGGTGGATTGTTCCTGGATTATTTATCACTTTATGTTTTAATTATAATTGCAATTGCAATTTACTTAGTTAGCTGCATTCCATTGTTGAGCTACTACCTAAAATCACGCAAACAAAAAGGCTTTAATGCCGAAAAAGTTTCAAATGCAGTAATAAGTTTTAAGGAACGTTCCGACAAAACTTCACAAGGCAAAAAGGTTTCAAAAAATCTAATTTTGCAATATGGTTTTGTGTATTATCTAATCGCATTTTTAGATATTATGATGGATATGTTTAGGCTATTTATGTTTGTTGAATACGGACAATTTGCCCTAGCAGGATATTTCAGCGCTGTTTACAACGGCACTTATGCAATTGCAAGCTATGTTAACGGCTACCTAGCAAACCGATTTGATATGACATTATTTGCTTGTGTTGGCGTTGCAATAAACGGTGTTTGCTGCATATTGCTACCATTTGCAGGAAATTTGGTTTTGTGGTTTATCTTAATTGGACTTATTGGTTTTTGCTATCCATTTTATTCAATTTTTGTTTTGGATCGCATGCTTACAAAATCACGCATACTGGGTGTTAGCAACAACGCCATATTCATTAGAGACAACGCAACAGTTCTTGGCAAAATGTGGGGATTGGTGTTTGGATTGTTTGGATCATTTATTCCAATATTTATTGCAATGGGTGGAGCACTTATTGCTTGTTCTCCAACCATTTACGAAAACGAAGAAATCACTCGTGAAAACATGATTAACTACCTAGAAGGTAACAACTAAAAGGCTTTGTGCCTTTTTTTGTTTTTTTATTTATTTTGTTTTTGTTATTGTTTGCTATAAAAATATTTATTTGTTAAAATTTACTTTGTAAAGAAATTGTTTTTTTATTTAAAAAAGTTATAAGGATAAATATTATGAGAAATTTTGAAATATCAACCGATTCCACTTGCGACCTATATGCAAACGAAATTAAAGATATGCAACTTTATTTTTTACCACTAAACTACACAGTTGAAGTGGATGGCAAACTAAACGAGTATGTTGATAATTACACAGATTATAGTCAATATGTTGAATATTATAATTTGTTGCGCAAAGGTTATGTTGCAAAAACCAGCATGAACAATGTTAATGCACATATTGAACATTTCACAAAAATAGCCGAAAGTGGGGTTAAAAACCTAATTCACTTTACCATTAGCTACAAACTTAGCCCAACAGTTGATGTTGCAAATCAAGCAGTTGAAATTGTTAAACAAACCTATCCAGATTTTAATTGTGTTTGTGTTGAATGTCACACAACAACAATTGGTCAAGGTATGTTGGTTCGCATGGCGTGCAACTATCGTGATGCAGGCAAAACTTTGCAACAAGTAGCCGAAATGGCCGAACAAACAAAACACAAAATTCAACACTTTGTTGTTGTAGATGATTTAATGCATTTGCGTCGTGGTGGTCGTGTTGGCAGTGCTAGTGCAATTATTGGTTCAGCTTTGCAAATTAAACCTATTTTAATTTTTACTAAAGAAGGAAAATTAGAATCTTATAAAAAAGAAATGGGATTTAAAAAGGCAATAAAAAGCATAATTGAAGAGTTTAAAAAATATACACTTAATAGCGAATACGATGTTATTAATGTTGTTCACACCGATAACCAAGAAGCAGCCGAGCTTTTAGCAAAAGGTTTGCAAGAAAAATATGGGGTAAAAACTCGCATTCAAATAATGGGACCAGTAATTGGTGCTCATGTTGGACCAGGTAGTGTTGCCTATGCATTTGTATCCAACGAAGAAAGACCTGCATAAGGAGTTTAATTTTTATGGTAAAACTAATTGTAGATTCACCAAGTTGCATTGATAAAAGCTATGCCGAACAACACAACATTTCGGTTGTTAACCTAAATGTTGAGCTAGATGGCGAAACACGCAAAGAAGATTTTATTAACACTTGGGGCGATTTTTATACTAAACTTGAAAATAGTGAAAATTTTCCTAAAACAAGTTTGCCAAGTCCAGATGATTTTTTAAGTGAATATAACAAAGTGTTTAGTGCCGATCCAAATGCCGATATTGTTGTTGTAACAATTTCAAAATCGCTTAGTGGAACAGTTAACTCAGCACGAGTTGCTCGTGATATGAGCGATAAAGCTAATCAAATTTTTGTTATTGATAGTGGTGCATGTGCTCAAAGCGAACTTTTGTTAATTGAGGAAATTGTTGAACTTATTAACCAACAAAAAACAGGGGCACAAATTGCCGAAATTGCCGAAGTTATTAAAGAACAACTATCAATCGATTTTGTTCCTAGCACAGTGGAATACCTAAAACGTGGTGGCCGCATGAGTTTGCTTACAGCAACAATTGCAAATGTGTTAAGCATTAAACCAATTTTGCATTTTTGCAATGGAGTGCTAACAAACACAAAAAAATGTTTAGGAATGGGCAAAGCTCTTGTGGAACTTGTTAAAAGCATTCCGGACAAATTTAAAAAGATTTATGTTAT
>CALDPW010000043.1 GCA_937911885.1 uncultured Clostridia bacterium
CTTCCCCACCTTGTAAGTATGTTAGTTCATCAGAATAACTCATAAGTTTAGGATTTACGATTGCGTAAAAGTGTTCAATTCCATCTTCATCAAAAGCGTTTATAACAATCATTTTCTTTAAAATACCAATTTGAGGGGCCGCAATTCCAACAGCAGGTCTCAAATTATATTTTTCAGAAATATTAATTCGTTGATATTTGTTGAAATTATAAACAAAAAAATGTTTGATAGATTTGTTGTGTTAAATTCAAGTTCGGGACCAGGAACTTTAGAGGGAATATATAATCAAAATTTGAGTTGTATTTATTGTTAAATGAAAATAATTTTATTGTTTGTAGTTGTTATTTGTATAATTTTTATTGGTGCATTAATTGCTAAAACTTTACAAAAACAATGTGATATATTTTATGATTTATTAAAATTTTGTGATGTATTAATTGCACAAATTGCTTTTACAAAAAATGATTTTAATCACATAGTTTTGCAAAATAAACATCTGTTTTGTAGTGAGTTTCAAACCATAATTTATACATATTTTATTGAAGAAAAACACGAGATTAATTGTGCTTACTTATCATTAAATGATGAAAATATTATATTAAATTTTTTTAATCAATTAGGAATGCTTGATTGCGATGGTGAACAAAATTTAATAAAAAGTGTAAAAAATAGTATAAATTTACAATATGAAAAAAAGATGGAAAATAACAATAAGTATGCACCAATTGTCAAAAAGTGTTCAGTATTGTTTGCCATACTGCTTGTTATTGTCGTGTTGTAGGGGTTTAATGTGGGTATTGAATTAATATTTAAAATTGCAGCAATTGGTATATTAACTGCTGTAACTAATCAAGTTTTAAAATATGCTGGTAAAGATGAGATAGCAACATTAACAACTTTGGCAGGTGTTATTATTGTTTTATTTATGGTTGTTAATATGATTAGTGAATTGTTTGTTACTGTTAAAAATCTATTTGCGTTATATTAAGTTTTGAGATTATAAAAATGGAAATTTTAAAGATTGTTGGAATTGGAATTGTTGTTTCAATTGTGATTATTATTATAAAGCAGGTCAAACCTGAGTTTGCTATTTTGGCACTGATTGCAGGTTTGGTTTTAATGCTGTTTTATATTTTTTCTTACTTTACTAATGTGCTTGATTTGCTAAATGTTATTTTGGTTAAAACTGGTATTGATTCAAAACTTTTTGCAACGCTATTAAAAATTGTTGGCGTTGGTTATGTTGTGGAGTTTGGTGCAAACATTTGTGCAGATTCTGGTAATCCAGCTATTGCAGATAAAATTATTTTAGGTGGCAAGCTTTTAATTTTGGTTTTAGCTATTCCAATAATAACGAACTTGCTCGATATTGTAATAGGATTAATTCCATGAAAAAATTTATCATTTTTTTATCTATTTGTATTTTTTCATATTTTAATGTTTCGCCAATTGTTGTTTGTGCGGCTAGTAATTCAAAAGATAATATTGATGCCGAAATTGGTTCTAATATTGCAGATCAGTTAAATAATTTAGATTTATCCGGTTTGGATTCTTATTTGAATGATTTGGATTTTAATTTATATAACCAAACCTCTTTTTCTGATTTGGTTGCCAGTATAACCAAGGGTGATTATTTTTTAGATTTTAATGGCATTGTTAATTTTGTTTTAAATTTTTTATTTGGAAATGTAAAAAGTGTAATTCCTTTTTTGTTTTTAATAATAGCGATTGCAGTGCTTGGTTCAATTGTAAATAATTTAAAGTCGG
>CALDPW010000044.1 GCA_937911885.1 uncultured Clostridia bacterium
AATTTACTTATCCAGAAACATTATCCGTCAGCATTGGAATATCTTGCAGATGTTATGTCCCCTATGCAGGCTCATTGTCAGGATATTAAAAAGAGAATTCCAAATGCAAAAACTGTATTTGTAGGCCCTTGTGTTGCTAAAAAAGATGAAGCAAGTCACTATGAAGGTTTAGTTGATGCAGTTTTAACCTTTGAAGAATTAACCAAATGGTTAGAAGAGGAAAAGATTAGTTTGGATGCCGAAAAGGATAATGAAGAAAATTCGAAGGCACGTTTTTTTCCAACAACCGGCGGCGTACTAAAAACGATGTCTCAGGATATTCCGGGTTATACATATCTTGCACTTGACGGTGTGGAAAACTGCATCGCAGCTCTTAAGGATATTGAAAGCGGAAAAATCCACCAAATAAGATCATATGGTAAATCTTTTTTCAACCCACGTAGTGGCATTAATTCACTTGAAACAACAACTGCAAGTAAAAATGCACTGCCCATTAAAAAACCATACCAACTAACCTCTAAAAACAACAGGTCGATTAACACCAAAATAAACACAATTAAGGCATAAACCCCAGTTGCCATTAAAAACTTTTTTGTATTAATTTTAAATCCTAAAAAATTAAAATAATCTTTCAACGCATACTCTCCATTATAATACACTTTTAGTATATCTTTATTAAAACTTAAAAGTCAAATTAAAACAATTACAACAAAAAAGTAAACTTACAAAATTTAACAAAAAAAAGCACAATAAACTGTGCCTTTTAAACTTGTGGAGCCGATGCCACAATAATACCATTGTTTTCATATACAGTTATAACACCTGCATTAATTTCTGGATGATTATTGTGATATTCCTCATAAACACTAAGAGCTTTTAACATTTTTTGTGATGTTTTTTGCAAAGCATCTTCCAACTTTAATGTTAAACCATAAGTTGTTTTTATTATAATTTCGCTTTTATATGAATAATTTAACACCATACTTTCAATTAAAGCATTAGCATTAGTTCCACCAAAACCAGTGCTTGCAAGCATGTTTCCAATTGAAATTAATGCATTGTTAACAGGCATGTTAGCATGTGTTCCAACCTCAAAGTTTGCATCGGTTAAATTATAATTTTCAATTTGTAATATTGCCGGATTAGTCCCATTGGCATCAACAGGAGAATTAACAATTTTTAACACTTTAAGATCATAATCCAAATAAACATAGCTATATTGATTTGTGTTTTTTGAATTTACCACTTTTAACACATATAATTCTTCACGCTCAGATAATTTTATGGTTAACTTGTTTGGAAAACCAATTTCCAACGAAATTATTTGAGCATATGGTAAGTTTTTTTCAATATTGTTCTTATATTCTTCCTTGTTTAACAAAAAAACACTTTCGCCTGTTTTTATGTTTCCGGCAGCCATAATACTATCTTTTGTTGCATTATTAAGGTTGTTGGTACTAGTTAACCAAACAATATCAACTGTGTGCAATGTAAACACAGTTGAACAAAGAACTATTAACACTGTTATTACCAAAAATATTGATAACAAAACAACTAGTCGTTTGTTTTTCATACCCCTTCCCTTTTTATTTCGGCGCCTAAATTACGCAAATCTTCCTCTATATTAAAATATCCCCTATCAATATGATACACATCATTAATTGTTGTGTAACCTTCGGCACAAAGCCCTGCTATAACCAATCCAGCTCCACTTCGCAAATCAGGAGCAACAACATTTGCGCCAAACAAATTTTTTACACCATTAACAAGAGCCATTCGGTCTTTAATAATTATGTTTGCGCCCATTTTTGTTAATTCTGTGTAAATTTTAAACCTTGTTTCAAACAAATTTTCAACAATAATACTTGTTCCTTTCGAAATTGTTTGCAAGGTTAAAATTTGGCTTTGCAAATCGGTTGGAAAACCAGGATATGGCAAGGTTTCAATTTTGGGAATACTTTTGAGTTTGTGATTAGTCTCTAAAGTGATTTTATCACTTTTTAACAAAACTTTGCAACCAGTTTGCTTAATTTTAGATATTAACGCCATATTATGCTGTGGAATTACCCAATTTAATTCTATTTTTCCACCTGTTGCATTAATAAAATTTTGCAAATCTTCAATTTCGGGCTCTTTTGCTGCATTATAAATTCGAGTTATTCCTTTGCAAAAAACACTTGCCATCATAATGTTTTCGGTTGCGCCAACCGAAGGAAAATCTAAATGCACATCACCACTTGTCATGTTTTTTGCATCACAATAAATAAAACCATGCTTTTCCTCAATTTTAACATTTAAAGCTTTTAACCCTTTTATATGCAAATCAATTGGACGTGTTCCAATATTGCAACCACCAGGATATGCAACCTTTGCACACCTAAATCTAGAAATTAATGGCCCCAACATGAAAATGGAGGATCTAACCTTTTTTGTGTAATGATCTGGTATAAAAAATTTGTTAGCATTTTGGCAATCCAGCACCAAACTATCATTATCAAACTTAACTTTAACACCTAGTTCTTCCAAAATTTTTATCATATACACAACATCACTAAACCTTGTGCATTTATTAATAACAACCGTTTCACCACACATTATTGATCCAGCCAAAATTGGCAATAATGCATTTTTTGCCGAAGAAATATTAACACTACCATTTAAAGTGTTTCCACCTTTTATGTAAAAACTTTCCATAAACATACTCCCACATATCTAAAATAAGTAACAAAAAAACTAAAAAAATAATATATAGATTTTAATAAAGTTTATTGATGCAAATTCCACAGTTGCAAATTCAAAATTTTTACCATATTCTATTTTATGGAAAATTTAATGCTTATGTTACTTAAAAAAAAACAACTTAACAAAATTGTTCTTTTTAATTTTTTACCTGCGACCAATAACACAAAAACCAATGTGTTATGCAAACATCTTTAAAACTTAATAATAAAGGAATTTTTTTAAAATTGCATAGTAGCAAAAAAACAACAAAAAAAGAGCAAATAATTTTGCTCTTTTTTATTACAATCTTCCACCCATTAAATTGCCTGAATTGTATTTTTTTAAGCCCCTATTAAACAACACAAACGCCAATACAACCCAAAGTGTGGTAACAGCAATTGAACCTAACATCCACCAAATATTTGGTGTTAACATAAAAAACTGAACAGGAATAACAGTATAGAAAAATGCTGGAATAAGTGTAAACAACAATCCTTTAACAACAGTGTTGTAAATTGCTGGTGGATAGTTTCCTGCTTTGTTTAGTGTTGACTCAACAGATCTAGCAACAGCATCTCCACGTTTAATATAAAAACAGAAAGTTGAATAAACAACATACACCGAAACAAAAATTAAACCAGACAAAATCATTACTGGCAACATTAACAAATACCAATACCAAGGAGCACCAATAATTGCTAAAACAACAAAGGCATAAACCATATCACCCATTGCCGAAACTTCGATCGAAGAACAACAAACATTAATTAGCACGCTTTTTGGTTGAGTTAAAAACACATCCAACTTTCCTTCATAAACAATATCCTTAATGTTCCACGCCCCAGCAAAAAATGTATGTGAAAAGCCATATCCTCCTGCCGCAACAGCCCATAGCAACATTGTTTCGTTAAAACCATAGCCACCAATGTTATCTACAAGCTGAAAAATTATATACCATTGAATAATAAAGAATAAATCGTTTAAAATCATCATTAACACTTGCATAATAAATGATGATTTATATTTCCATTCTTTTTTTAGATTTAGCTTAAAATAGCTAAATATTAATTTTAAATTATTTTTAACCACCATGCACATTCACCTTCTTTGTTCCAAATTTGTAAATAACAACACCAATAACCACAAAAAATGTTATATAAGCTATTTGTGATACACTAACTTGCAAAAACAAATCCCACGAAAAACTAGCCATTAATTTGCATGGACCACTCATCATTGCATAAACTGGGCTATATGTAATAAATGGTTGCAACCATGTTGGAAAAAACTCTGGTGGAAAAAACAATCCAAACAACATTTGAAAACGTTGAATAATCCATGTAAATGGTGTTGATTCTTCTAACCAAAACGACAACAATCCAACAGTTCCATAAATAATACAAGTTAAAAACACTGCCAACAACAAACTAATAAGCAACGGTATTACATATGCAACACTAAAATTAGGTATTGGACCAAGTAAAACTAATCCCATAACAATTCCAGCAGGAACCAAGAATATAAGTTTCCACATAAATGCACCGGCTTGCGAACATATTTGATAACAATAATAGTTATAAGGTTTGTTTAACTGGTAAGCAATTTTACCAGATTTAATGTCATTACCAAACGCTCGTGTTACTGCCCTAGCGTTAAGCGCATACATTAAAATTTCAGCCATTATCATATACCAAATCATCATGTTAACAGTATAGCCGTTAATTAGTGTTCCACCACCACTACCACCATAAATAAATTGCCATAATTGTTGAAAGATATAAATAATAACCACAAAAGACACAACAGAAGTAAGAGAGTTCGCAATTGTTTTGCTCTCTTGACGAAAACTTGTTCTGTATATGCTTAAATACTTATTCATCATTACCTCTATAAATATCTTTAATAATTTCTTCTAGTGGCTCACTCGAAATGGTAATATCTTGCAAATCATCAGCTTTAAACATCCCCATAAGTTCATCCATAGTGGTTTTGTTCATATCAACTTCAATTTTGTGTAGTGTGTCTTTTGACTTAATAATTTTAATTGTGTTCAAAAGTTTGCTGATACCCTCAAGAGCAAAGTACTCTGCCTGAACAGGAATTATAACGCTATCTGCAGCAGTAAGCGAGTTAACTGTTATAAGGCCTAATGATGGAGAACAGTCAATTA
>CALDPW010000045.1 GCA_937911885.1 uncultured Clostridia bacterium
TTGCAATGTATTGCTTGTTTTATACAATCAACAATTTCCAAAATATTATCGATTTAACCAGAATAGAATTAAATGGTTTGCCTGCATTAACTCAACGAGAGGTGGCAGCAAAATTAAAAATTAGCCGAAGTTATATTAGCAGATTAGAGAAAAAAGCATTGTTAGATATGAAACAAGTTTTAAATAATACAGAGTTTAAACCATAGGTTTAAAATAAAAAAGTTGGCACTGTGTATTGCAAAATTTTGTTGGTTGTGATATACTAAATCCAGTTAGATATTCAGATGGTCGCATGGGTAACCATGAGGAAAGTCCGAGCACCATAGAGCAAGGGTGCCAGATAACGTCTGGCGAGGGTGACCTTAGGGAAAGTGCAACAGAAATATACCGCCAAATTTTTTTGGTAAGGGTGAAAGGGCGAGGTAAGAGCTCACCAACTTGTTAGGTAACTAACATTTGCTGTAAACACTACCCGGTGCAAGATAAGAAGAACATTTAAAAGTTGCTCGCTTAGCTTTTCGATACATCGCTCGAGCACGCTAGCAATACCGTGCCTAGATAGATGACCATCTAATACAGAACTCGGCTTATTGATTATCTAACTCAAAAAGCACAAGGTTTTTACCTTGTGTTTTTTGTTTGTATGGTAAAGTTTATTATGTAAATAATTTAATATGATATTTTTATATTTATTTTTATTTGTTTTGTTGGTGGTTTCGGGTTTAGATAAACGATTTTGTATTTATAAAACACTTAATATAAAACCTGGCAATAATCATTATAATAAAACTCCAAATATTATTATTAATTTAAATGGTAAAAACATTTATGCTTTTAAGTTAATTATAAAAAATAATAAATTGTGTTTTTATTATAAAACAAATTTGCAAACCCTTATTATTTATAATAATCGCATTATTTTTAAAAGTGTTAACAAAAATAATGTGTGCCTAATATTGTTTGTTTGCAAACAGCATAAATATAAGGTTACAAGTTTTGGTGTGTGGCAAAATAATTATTTTTTTGGTTATAATAAGCAGGCACAAATTGTTGCAGATGATAATAAGTTTAGGGTGATTAAAAAATTTAAAAATTGTAATAATTTTGATGTTTATTATTGTGCACAACAGGGAGATATGCAAAGTGTAAAAAACATACAAAATAAAGGGTTAATTAACCGACACAATTTTGTTATTGATTTTGTTAATAACATAGTAAAAATACCAAATTGCAACAATTTTAATAATTTGCTAAATTTAAAAATTTTTAGCATTAAAAAGCATAAAAATTATTATTTAATTAATAACTTATATTATATTAAATTTGATAATAATTGTGCATTTGTAATGCTGAAAAAACAGGATTGTTTTACTAGCTCAACAAGGCATTTGTTTGCAATTAAAATAAAAACTAACAACTTTAAATTTAATAATTATTTCAACTATGAGTTGCCACAAAAAATTATAAATTATTATTATAAAAATTTTAACTTTGTTAATTTTGATTATTGGTTAAAATTTGCTTTGTTAAATAACAATAGTTATGTTAGTGAATACTATTTTTATTTAAATAAATTTGGAATTAATGATTTGAAAAATAATGTAGTATACTTTTGCAATCCAACTTTTTTATATAGCAAAGTAGTATTGCAAATTTGTGGTAAAAATTTAAATTATTATCAAAAAAATAATAAATACTATATCAATTATAATGGTATTGATTTTTGCAATATAAAAAGCCTTAATTTAAACACTTTTATTAAACCTTTTGAAAAAATTAATTAAGTGTGTTACAATACAAATGAGGATATTTTATGGAAGATTTATTTGAAGATAACATTGCAAAATTTGCACCATTGGCTGATAGAATGCGTCCAAAAACATTAAATGAGTTTATTGGGCAAGAGCACTTAATATATAAAAATAGTTTTTTAGTTAGAGCAATTACTTCTGGAACAATTGGTAGTTGTATTTTTTATGGCCCTCCTGGAACAGGAAAAACAACAATAGCCAATATAATTGCTAACACATGTAAAGGTATTTTTAAAAAGTTAAATGCTGTTAGTTCGGGTGTTGCTGATGCAAAAGCTATTATTGATGAGGCTCGCAATAATTTAAAATTATATGGAACCAGAACCTTTTTATTGTTAGATGAGTGCCATCGTTGGAACAAATCTCAATCCGATTGCGTTTTGCAAGCTGTTGAGGAAGGTGTTGTAACTTTTATTGGTAGCACAACTGAAAATCCATATATAAATATGACACGTGCTATTGTATCACGTTGCAGAGTTTTTGAGTTTAAGTCATTATCTAAACAAAACATAATAACAGCCATTAATCGTGCTATTGAAGATAAAAATAATGGCTATGGCGAACTAAAAGTAAAAATTGATAAAGATGCATTAGAACATTTATCTTGGGCAAGTGCGGGAGATGTTCGTTCAGCTTATAATGCGCTAGAACTTGCAGTTAAAACTACTCCTGCTAACAAAGATGGGGTTATTCTAATCGATAAACAAACAGCTGAGGAATGTATTCAAAAAAAGGCTGTTTCTATGGATGAAACAACTTTTTATGATGTTTTAAGTGCTTTTTGTAAAAGTTTGAGGGGATCCGATGCTGAAGCAGCTTTGTTTTATAGCCAACGCTTATTATTGGCTGGATGTGATCCAAAAATTATTGCTCGCAGATTAATTGCACATGCCAGTGAAGATATTGGTATGGCTGATAGCAATGCTTTGTTAATGGCTATTAGTGCACTAACAGCTGTTAAGGAACTTGGTGTGCCTGAGTGTGAACTTGCTTTAAGCCATGCAATTATTTATTTGTGTGAGGCTGAAAAAAGCAATTCGGTTTATGTTGCAAAACATTTAGCTAAAGAAGATGCGTTAAAGTATATTGATGCTCCTGTTCCTAATCATTTAAAAAATCATCCAACGGGATATAATGATAAAACTGGAAGCTACAAATATCCACATGATTTTGGTGCTTATGTTAAACAACAATATCTTCCGGATGAATTAAAATCCAAAGTATACAAAGTAAATGAATTCACAGCAGAATTTTATCATCAAAATTTGTACAAGCCAACAGCTAAAATAGCACAAGAATATGTAAAACAAAGAAAAATGGATAACACTACTTTGCAAAATTTTAAAATAGGTTATTCAGGAAATTATAATGAATTATATACAATGCTTAAAGCCAAAGGTTATACAGAAAAAGAGATTATTGAGATTTGTGAAAAAGAAATGCAGAATCCGTCAACGTTTTATCAAGCAGAAGTTATCAATTACCGAGGCAGAACCAGCGATACAGATGAACTCTACAACGAA
>CALDPW010000046.1 GCA_937911885.1 uncultured Clostridia bacterium
ATATGGATATTATATCAGCCGATGTTTGTTTAAATATTGAAACAACAAGAGATGGTTGGCATGAAATAAGAATTTTTGCACGATCAAAGCGAATGAAAAATTTAAGTGCATTAATTAGTGAAAACTGATTTTTTTAACATAATATTAATATTAATTTCATACTTATTATTAGGGTATAAGTATGAAACAATTAGAAGTGTTAAGCATTAAAAAGAACATAATTAAAAATGTTAATATTAAACTAGAAAATAAAAAATCTTTAATTGTTTGCTTGTGTAATATATGTTTTATTTTTATGTTTTCTTTTGGGTTGTTTGCATTTAATAATACTGAAATATCAAATGTTTGTGTGCAAGTTTTTAATCCGATAAATTCACTGTATAACAATTCGAATAATATTATATTCACATCAAATGGCAACAATAATTTTGTTAATACAAAAAACTTAAAATTAATTGTGCCAATTATAAGTTCGCAAGTTAAAAACAATATTACTGAATTAAGGTTTTTAATTGATAATTCAATAATGGTTAAAGCTTGTGAGGATGGTGTTGTGTCAAACATGGGAGTATTACCTAATGGTGAAAAGTTTATTGAAATTTCGCATAATGCTCAAGTTGTAACACGATATTCAAATATTGATATAACTGGTGTTGTGATTAATGAATTAGTAAAAAAGGGTAAAGATATTGCTACGGCAAAACAAAACTCATATGTTAACTTATCGGTGTTTATTGATGGCGTAGCACAAAATATTTCAATATCTAAAAATTATATTATATGGGAAAATTGAAAATAACAATTCATCCATTGTTTATAGTGTTTTCATTTATTTTAATATATTTTGGGTTAATTAATCAGTTTTTTATATATTTGTTAGTTTTGTGTATTCATGAATATTCGCACTATTTTGTGGCAAAAAGGTGTGGGTATGTGTTAAACAAAATGGTATTTATGCCATATGGTGCTGGTATTAGTGGTGAATCGCAAATAATAAATCCTAAACACGAAATACTAATTGCTATTGCTGGGCCTCTTGTTAACTTAATATGTGTTGTGGTTTGTGTTGCGTTGTGGTGGATATTTCCAACAACTTTTATATACACACAAACTTTTGTTTTTGCTTCAATGGCTTTGGGATTTTTTAACTTATTACCTGTGTTTCCACTTGATGGTGGTAGAGTTGCAATTTGTTATTTATCTAACAAAATTAATAAAATGTTAGTATATAAAATAATGAAATATATTTGTTTGTTTTTTAGTTTATTATTTTTAGTTTTGTTTGTTATATCAATTTTTAATTCCATTAATTTAACTTTTATGTTTACAAGTGTTTTTTTGTTTTTTTCATGTTTTGGAACTGACGAAAATGTTTATTTTGAACGTAGTTTGGTTTTATGTAATACCAAGCAGATATCAACACCTGTTGAGGTTAAAACATTTGTTGTAAACAAAGATGTTTCGGTTTATCAATTGGCTAAGTGTGTTAGTGGTAATTACTTTACTGTTTTTAAAGTTGTTGATAGTGATAACAATATTATAAAAACAATAACTGAAAATGATCTTATTAAAATTTTAAACAACCATAAATAAGTGGTTGTTTTTATTTTTTTTAATTGTGTTTTATGTGTTAAAATGTTGGTAGGAGAATTGATATGCCATATTACATTACAAAAGAAATTATTAACAAACAAATTAGCAATATTTTTGTTAGTGCTAAGGCCCCCTATGAGGTTATTAGTAAAATTGAAAATGATTTGGTAAACAATACTTTTAATATTTTAAATAATAGCTTTGAAATTGAAAAGATTGTTCCATTAAAATTTGCTACCATTGACATTAATGACATTGTTGATTTGTTGTTTCAGGTTAAAGATTATAAATTTTATTTAACATATATTATTCAAATTTTATTAGCATCAAAACATTATAATGAAATATGCATATTTTTTAATAGAACATTTGTTAATCATATTGGCAATGTTAGTTATGTTAGTAAAGATTTAAATTATGAATTTAGTGAACGATATTTTGATAGATTTATTGAAGCTGTTAAATATTGTGAAATAGATAATTTTAAAATTATTCCATTTTTATTTGAAATATACAAAAGTGAAAAGGGAAGTTTAATTAATAAATTTTTAAGACCAGCAAAAGAATTTTTGAAATATTTTATTGCTAGTAACGAGGGAACATATTTAAATTACATTAACACCGAAGAAAATTATGTTTTGGGTTATAAAATATATTGTGAAATTTTTAAGGATAAAGGTGCTAGTAAACTAGTTGATAATTTGGTTTGTGAAAATTATTTTAACAAACAGGATTTATTTGATTTGTTTATTGCTTGTGGAGATGTTGGTATAGATCAATTAAAAGAATATATTATTAAGTCTTCGCCTGAAAAACAAAAAATTGCTCTTAATTTTTATTTAACTTTTGGTGCGAATGTAAAAAAATCTTTGCCAGAACTTTATGAACAAGTTGAAAATCAACAAATAAAATCAATTATAAAAGCAGAAATTGATCTTGGTAAAACTGTTGATTTTAAAAGTATTAAAGAATTTGTTGAATATGCAACAGCTCATACTCATGAAACTGTTATTAATCAAATTAGCACAAAATATTTAACCTATTTAAAAAATGGTGAAAAGGCTAACGATTTTGTAATTACATATTTAATAAATGTTTTTAAAAATATTACAAGCCCAATAATAATTAAAAAATATGATTATTTATTAAACTTTTTTTCTCAAACCGAAATTGATAAACTGGGATTTAACTTGTTAAGGGAATTAAATGGAAACATTAACAACGAAAACAAATGGATTTGTGCATTTGTGTGTGCAGTTTGTTCGGACTTAGTTGTTTCTCATGTTATAAATTTGGTTCCAACTTGTTTAGGAAATGTTGATGTTTCAACATTTGTTTTGGGAGTTGTTTCGCATACTGGTTGTGCGTCGGCAATAAATTTGATTAAACAACTTTACATGGAAAGCAATAATAAACAATATTATTTTTCATTTTTAGAAAACTTGGCTGAAACTACTGGTATTTCGGCATTAGATTTTTTGGATGAAATGGTTTCAGATTATGGACTAAGCGAAGAATGCACAAAAACCATTATGTGTAATGGCGAAACTTTGCAGTTTGAAGTTTTGAACACTTTAAATGTAAAAGTAAAAAATGTTAATTCAAACAACTATGTAAATTTATCAACAAGTTCTTTTGATGATGCAATTAGTGCCAGGGGATTATTTAATGATTTGTGTTTTGAAATAAAACAACAAATTTTAAATTTTAAAAATGCTTTTATTGCTAAGCGAGTTTGGCAACCACAAGTTTTTGCAAATAATATTTTATCTAATCCTTTGTTAAAACAAATTGCAAGCTCGTTGGTTTTTGGTATTTATGATAAAGACAACTTAATTGATATATTAAATTTTGAAAATATTGATAGAGTTGATGAAAAATACAGAATTGCATTAGTTCATCCTTGCGAACTTAATGAAGATCAACTAAAACAATATTATGGAAAATTTGAACCTTTTACACAAATTAATCAAAAAGTGTTTGTGGCAAACAATTATGATTTTTCTAACAATTTTTCAACAGTGTTTAATGGTGTTGCTGTATCGGATATAACATTTAATAACAGATTGAGGACTTTTGATTATAAAATGAGCATTAGTAATGGGGTTTATTATTATAAGCCAATTGAATCTGCAAATTTGCTAATTACGGTTGAGATTGAAAAATCTAATCACAAAAACCATAGCATTATTGGTAACATAAAGTTTTATACTCTAAGCTTACTAAATTATATTAATAGTAAGTATGTTATTACCGATGTTAATCCTGAACAAATTGGTTCAATTAACGCTAGGGTTTATTCTAATTGCTTAAACGAGATTTTTGAAGCATGCTTTAAATAAAAAACAAAGTCACATTAAGTGGCTTTGTTTTAATATTTAGTAAATTTTCCATTTCCACATGTGGGGCATGGTGGTAAAGTAATAAAACCCTCCAACTGTAAATGTGTTCCACAAAAAGTGCAAACAAATTCGCCTTCCTGTTGAATGGTGTTGCAAAAATATAACTTTTTCATAAACGATCCTTTTAAATTAGTGTGTTAAATTTTTTATAATATATTCAAATGTTTAAAATAAATTTTAGACCATTATTTGTTGTGGCTGTTAGTTTAATATTTTCAACAATTGTTATTGTGAATATTTGCGATAACATAAATTTTTTATCCATAATGTTTGCAAGCATCCTTTTGTTGGCTTTTATTATGTGTGCTGTTGGTTTTGTTGCAAGTTTTTGCAAGGGGAACAATAAATTTATTTTATTTAATAAACAGTATGCTAAGTGGTTTTGTTGTTTTATTTTAGGTGTGTTAATAGCCGGTTGTGCTTTTGGTGTTGTTTGTTTAAGATATAATAACAAAGTTGACAGTGTTAGTGAGGTTGAAGTTTCGGGTAGTATTAGTGAGGTTAAACAATATAATAACCACATGGTTGTTAATATTGATAATCTTATTATTAACAATTGTAGGGCAGGTGGTGTGCTTGAAGTTTCAATATCAAAATCGGATTCATTTAATACTTCAAACTTTGTTAATGGTAATAATATAAAATTTGTTGCACAAATAGAAAAAGTTGATGTTAATTTAGATAATGTTTATAAAATATGCAATAATGTTCAATACTCATCGTATACAAATGTATCAAATGTTGAAGTTTTTAATGGTGTAAAAGATGTTAGAGACATAATCAAACATAATGTAATGCTCAATTTTAGTAGTGTTATGGGGTTTGATAATGCTAACATTGCTTATTCAATTTTATTTGGTGAAAAAGATAATTTATCTAACGAAGTTTATAACATGTTTTCAACAAGTGGACTTGCCCATGTGTTAGCAGTTTCGGGTTTGCATGTTGGAGTGTTAGTATTATTAATTGTTAAACTGTTAAGTTTAATTAAATGCAACAAACATATCAAAATGATAACACTATTTGTTTTGTTGTTATTTTATGCTTATTTAACAGGATTTACTGCAAGTGTTGTTAGAGCATCAATAATGAGTTTGGTGTTATTAGCATCTAAATTATATGGTAAGGAATATGATGCACTTAGCAGTTTAAGCTTGGCTTCAATAATTATTATAATGTTTAGTCCGCTATCAATTTTTACAGCTGGATTTCAGTTAAGTTTTGGTTGTGTTTTTGCAATAATTACATTATCAAATTATATAGCTGTGTTATTGGAAAAATTAAAACTACCAACAAAAATTGCAAATGCGTTAGCAATATCGATTGCTGTTAATATTGGAATTTTTGCAATTATGGCAGTTCATTTTAAAACAATTAGTTTTGTTTCAATAATATCAAACCTGTTTGTGTTGCCTATGTTTTCGGTGTGTTATACTTTGTTGTTTGCATGTTTGATTTTTACAATGTTTACAAGCGTATTTAATTTTGTTTTAATTATTCCAAACATCATACTACATTTTATAAAAATGTTGGCAATGCTTTTTGGCGAATTAAGCGTGCTAAATATTGAAGTTTTTAATGTTGGATATTTGCCAGTAATAATAATTTTAGCAGCTATGTTTATTATTAAATTTTTATTATCAAAAACTAGTATAAAAATTGCTGTTGCCAGTTGCTTGTTTGGTATTTCAATTTTATTAATTGTTTTAACAAATATTCCTGCAAATTTTAATACTTATTCAGTTATGTTAAACTATGCTAAATATGGAAACAATGCAATAATAACTAATAACAATAATCAAAAGGTTTTAGTTTTAAATAATGCATTAAATTACGATGCAATTCATAAATTGGCTAGCAATTATAAAATAAACACATTAGATGCTGTTGTGTGTTACAACTATAATGTTAAAGATAACGAATCTATAAACAAAATAATAGATAAATATAATCCAAAGTCTGTTATATTTGAAACAACATATAAGGATTATATTATAAATGAGTTTAAAGGAAAAACCATATTAAAATTTTATAACAATGCTTTTAGCGAGTGTGGTATTAATTTTGAATGGGTGGTAGGTGATAGTGGAACAATTGCTCTTGCTACTAATATTAACAATAAAAAAGTTTTGTTTGTGAGTGACAACATAAACAGAACTGACACAATGTTTTTTATTGATTACTACGATTTAATAATTTCAAATCAAAATAATTTTAGTTTTGATTTTTATGATGTTGATTATGATAAAATTTTAACTTATAGAGAAACAAAACATAAAAATGCTACAATACTAAATAACGATGTTTTCTTTACTAAAACTTTTTAAAATGGTATAACAAAAATATGCAATATGTTGAATTAAAAAATAGTTTAAAAAATAATATTTGTAATAACTATGCTTTGGTTGGCGTGGATGAGTTTTTATTAAATAAAAGCTGCGAATTAATTTATAATTCGTTAAATTTGCAAATGCCAACATTAAATTATGTTAAGTTTATTGGTGAAATTGTAGACTTTAACGATGTTGTTAAGTTTTTAAACACTATGCCAATGTTGGATGAAAAAAAATTGGCAATTGTTAACTTAAATGTTAAAACAAACATTTTAAATTTACCAAAACTTGCCGAGTATGTTAAACAACCAAATAGCCAGGCTGTTTTGGTGTTGGTTTTAGGTGAGAATGATAAAGATTTTAAATCCATAATTTCTAATTTTGAAATAGTTGATTGCAATCGATTAACCGAAAAGTTTGTTGATAGTTTTATTTTAAGTGAATTAAAAAAGTCGCAAACTCAAATTGTTGCAGATGCACTAAAAACATTAAAAGATTATTGTGTTTGTGATTTAACCAAAATTAATGCAGAACTTAACAAGTTAATAAGCTATGTTTCAGAAAAAAAATTGATTGAAAAATGCGATGTTGAATTAATGGTTAATAAAACATTGGAATTTCAAATTTATGAATTGACCGAAAACATGGCTAAAAAAAATAAGGATAGAGTGTTTGAATTATTGGCTTCGTTACGTGCAAAAAAAGATACATTTAAAACTTTGCTTCCGTTAATTTATAATCATTTTAGAAGGTTGTTTCATGTTGCAATTTCAAAAAGCAATAAAAGTGAATTAAGCCAATATTTAAATGTTAAAGAATATGCAATTACTGTTGCATTTAATCAAAGTAAAATGTTTAGCAAACGAAATTTAAAACAAATAATTGAAATTTGTGATAAACTTGATTATGAATTGAAGCAAAGCATTATATCGGCAG
>CALDPW010000047.1 GCA_937911885.1 uncultured Clostridia bacterium
AGTGATGTAGCAGCAGTAGATAAGATACCTACGAAAATAAGAATTGATTGACCATTTGTAATGCCAATTTCTGTAATTTTTTCACCAATCCAATAAGTAAACATAGAACCAGCAACCAAAATAACTGCAACTAAGCAACCAACAACCCATGTTGGAACATCAAATCCAAACATTTTTGTATTTAAGCATGCGCTATAAGTAATTACAATTGCAACAGCTTGAGCAATAGCTAAAACTAATGCACAAATTTTTGTATAGAAAGCAATTTTTTGTTTTCCATCCTCGCCTTGTTTAGAAAGTTGTTCTAATCTAGGAATTGCAATTGTTAATAACTGAATAATAATTGATGCACTAATATATGGTGAAATACCAAGTGAAAGGATTGCACCTTGTGATAATGCACCACCACTTATAGAACTGATTAAGCTTAAAAAGTCTTGTCCACCAATTGCTTCAGAAAAACTTTGAAGCATAATGCCAGGAACAGGTAGCCAGCAACCAATTCTATAAATCAATAATAATCCCAAAGTTAATAGAATTTTATTTCTAATTTCTTTAACTTTAAAGGCGTTTACTATGGTTTTAAACATTATAGAACCTCGGCTTTTCCACCAGCCTTATTGATTTTTTGTACAGCAGCATCAGTAAATTTGCTAGCTTTAACAGTTAAAGCTTTTGTTAATTCACCATTGCCTAATACTTTTAATCCATAAGGGGCAACTTTTTTAATAATATTTTTTTCAATTAAATTTTCAACAGTTACAACTGCATTGTTTTCAAATACGTTAAGTTCTGAAACATTAACAGTTGTATATTCTTTTGCAAATTGTTTATTATTGAAGCCTCTTTTTGGAAGTCTACGGATAAGTGGCATTTGTCCGCCTTCAAATCCAGGTCTAACTCCACCACCACTTCTAGCGTTTTGACCTTTGTGACCTTTACCACTTGTTTTGCCTAATCCAGAGCCTACTCCACGTCCTAATCTTTTAGGAGCTCTTGTGGAATTTAATGCAGGAGACATTTGATGTAATTTCATAATTTCCTCCTATACTTCTTCAACTCTAACTAGATGTTTAACTGTGAAGATCATACCTCTAACAGCTTCATTATCTACTAGAACGTTTGAAGAATTAATTTTATTAAGCCCTAGGGCTTTTACTGTTTTTACTTGATTAGGTTTAGCAGCAATTGTGCTTCTAATCAATGTAACTTTTAATGTTTTTTTGCTTTCAGCTGCTTTAGCAGGAGCTTTTTTAGCTTCTACTTTAACTTCAGCTGTTTTTGGAGCAGCTACTTTTTTAGCAGCTGTAGTTTTTGTTGTGGTTTCTTTTTTTGCTGTAGTTTTTGTTGTTGTCTTTTTTGTTGTTGCTGTTTTGGTTGAAGCAACTTTTTTAGTTTCTTTTTCTGCCATAAATTTTTACCTTCTATAAAATTTCTTCAACAGTTTTTCCGCGTAGAGCAGCAATTTCTTCTGCAGATTTTAATTGCATTAATCCGTTTAGAGTAGCTCTAACAACGTTGATTTTGTTTCTTGAACCATAAACTTTAGCTGTAATATCTTTAATACCACAAAGTTCAACAACTGGACGAACTGAACCGCCAGCAATAACACCACTACCTTCAGCGCTTGGTAATAATTTAACGCTGCATTTTCCAAATTTACCAACAACTTCATGAGGAATTGTTGTTCCATTTAGAGAAATTCTAACCATATCTTTTTTAGCACGAGCTGTTGCTTTTTCAATAGCATTTGGAACTTCAGCAGCTTTACCAGTGCCGATTCCAACTTTACCATTTTTATCGCCAACTACAACAAGTGCAGCAAAACGCATGGTTCTACCACCTTTAACAACCTTTGTTACGCGGTTAACATTAACAAGTTTTTTATCAATGCCATCGCTTTCAACAATTCTTGGTTGACGGCGTGTATTTTGTTTTTTATCAATAGGTTTTTTATCTGTATTTTGATTTTGCATAATACACCCCTCTTAAAATTCCAAGCCAGCACTTCTTGCGCCGTCTGCTACTGCTTTAACTCTTCCAGTATAAAGGAATCCAGCTCTGTCAAATACAACAGTTGTAATACCTTTTTTACTAGCTGCTTTAGCAACGCATTCACCAACAATGAAAGCTGCTTCTGTTTTAGTTTTTCCTTTGATTAGTTCAATAACATCTTTTTGCACTGTAGAAGCACTAACAAGTGTTGTTCCGTTATCATCATTGATAACTTGTGCATAAATATGATTTAAACTACGATAAACGCTAAGTCTTGGGCGTTCTGCTGTTCCATAAACAGTTTTTCTAACACGCAAACTGCGTTTTTTTCTTAGAACATTTTTATTTTCTTTTTTAATCATAACTTATACCCCTTATTTCTTACCGCTCTTGATTTCTTTACGACGAACTTGTTCATCAGAGTAATAAATGCCGTAAGCATGATATGGTTCAACTGGTCTTAAGTTTCTAATTGTAGCAGCAAATTGTCCTACTGCTTCTTTGCTAATACCACTTACAATTACTTCATTCTTTTCAAATGAAAGAGTAATTCCTTCAACAGCTTTAACTTCAACAGGGTGGCTATAACCAATGTTTAAAACAAGGTCGCTACCTTTTTGTGTGATTTTGTAACCAACACCGTTAATTGTTAAACGTTTTGTAAATCCTTTATCTACACCTTCAATCATATTAGCAATAAGTTGACGGTATAAACCGTGGAAAGCATTAGCATTTTTGCTTTTACCAATATTTTCAACTGTAATTTCGTTACCATTAATTTTAACAGCAACTTCTTTTTTAACTTCTTGAGTTAATTTTCCTTTAGGACCTGTAACTGTAACAAGATTGTTAGCGTCAACTGTTACTTGAACACCAGCAGGGATAGTAATAGGTTTTTTTCCAATTCTTGACATAATAACCTCCTACCAAACGTA
>CALDPW010000048.1 GCA_937911885.1 uncultured Clostridia bacterium
TCAAGTACGTTAAGACCTTCACGGTAGTTAGCACGAATGGGAACTTCGATAACCTTACCTGCAGTATTGGCAATAAGACCACGCATACCTGCAAGCTGACGAATCTGGCTCATAGAACCACGCGCACCAGAGTCAGCCATCATGAAGATGGGGTTAAACTCATCAAGGTTGCCCTTAAGAGCATCAGCCACATCTTCGGTAGCCTTGTTCCAAATTTCAATTATATGACGGCTTCTTTCGTCGTCATTGATAAGACCACGGCGATAGTTCTTAGAAACTTTATCAATCTGTTCTTCGGCAGCAGCCAAAATTTCCTTTTTAGCAGGTGGAATAACCGCATCGATAACGGCAACGGTAATAGCACCCTTTGTAGAGAACTTGAAGCCAAGTGCCTTAAGAGCATCCAATACTTCCGCAGTTTTTGTCATATCGTATACTGCAATACATTTATCAATAATCTTACCTAAAGACTTTTTATCAACTAAGAAATCAATTTCCATGTCAAAATATCCTTCTCTACCTGGTGCAATCACATTTTCTGCAAATAGATCATTTTTTTCTAATCTTGGTGTAACAACCTCTGATAATTCACTTTTTTCTCTTATGAAGGAAAAGGGTTGTACCTATGCAGTTATGGAGGTTTCTTCACACGCTCTCGACCAATGCCGTGTATATGATTTGGATTTTGAAACTGCAATTTTCACTAACCTAACCCAAGACCACTTGGATTTTTTTGGAAATATTGAAAATTATAAACACTTAGATGCAATTTATTGTTATGATATTTCGTTAAATAGTTTTGATTTTTATGGTATAAGCATGTATGATAAAAATTCAATTCCTTTTCCGATTTATTATCAAATAGGTGAGGCTACAATGTATCCTGATTTTGTGAAAGTTGATAATATTAAATATTACAAGTAAAAATTTAAAGCCGCCAGCTGGTGGCTTTTTTTGTTAATAAATTGTTGTTTTTTTAATAATAAAAATAAAATTGCAAAAAATAAAATTACTTATGAAAAACAAATATAGTTTTAAACTACAAAAACAGGTTAATAATTTATATACAAATAATTGCGTTAGTAACAAAATAAAAAAAATTAGGCATACAATAAACAAAAATCAATTTTTGTGTAATTGTAAAGAGTTTTATTTAAATAATAACGATTTAATGATTAAACTTGCCGAATTAAATATTAACACAATTTTGGATTTAGATAATTATGTTGATTGGATAGAACTATATGGAGAATTTTGATGTTAAGCGAGGAGATGTGTTTTATGCTGACCTAAGCCCTGTTGTTGGAAGTGAGCAGGGAGGTATTAGGCCCGTGTTGGTTGTGCAAAATAATGTTGGCAACAAATATAGCCCAACAATAATTGCAGCAGCCATAACAAGTCAAATAAACAAGGCAAAAATTCCAACACATATTGAAATCAAGGCTAGTGAGGTGGGGCTTAGCAAAGATTCGGTTGTGTTATTAGAACAACTTAGAACATTAGATAAGCGTAGATTAAAAGAAAGAGTGGGGTCGGTTAGTGTTTCAAAAATGGATATGATAAACAATGCATTATTAATTAGTTTGGGTTTTTATAATTAACAAAGTGTTTACACTTTGTTTTTTTATTTTTGTGGGCAAAATGGAACAATAATTTATTTTAAAAAAGGGTATTGAAAACTGTTTTTAATCGTGTTACAATATTGTGTAATAAAAAGGAGTTATTTATGGGTTTAATTTTTAATGAAAACAAAAGAGAATTTGCTGAAATGCTTGAATATGTAGATGAATTAGCTAGTTTTTTATATGAAGCACAAGGGGTTAGATTAATTAATCCATTATCACTAAAAAAATTGCAATATTTGGCCGAAGCAGATCAAGTTGATGAATATGCTTATTTGGTTATTGCTCCAAAAGTAAAACAAATTGCAGAATTTGCAAGTGCTAATTTGTATTATTTAAATCCGCAAACTAATAAAAGGGTTTACAATTTATCTAATTTTAAATCTTCACTACAACCTGCTATTGATCAATTAAAAGCATCTTTGGCAACATTAGTTCCAAACAACTGTGTTGTTCCAAGAGAAAGTGTTAAACGTTTGCAAGATCCTCTAAATCCTGCAACAGGTTATAATAAAAAACACAGACAAGCAAAAAGTGCGCAAGGACAAAGAACAGTGGCTCACTTTAAACCAACCGATGTTTTTGTTACTCCTTCGCAAGATACAGTTGATCAATTAGAAGAACTTTTAAAATTATATTCTGAAAAACTTATTAGAACTGGTGTTTTTGATAAAAACAATTCAAAAAATCCTTCTAGAAAAAGAGAAACCAGAATACCATTGGCAACTGAAATTCAACGTTATAAAGAAGCTAAATACTTAACAAGTAAAAAAGAAGCTGAAATTGTGAAAGCAACAAAATCTCTAATTTTAAAAACTGATGGATTTAATGATGTTAGAGAAACTATGGTTGAATCTATTGGTGAATTAGAGGCTTATAAAAAAGCACTTGCAGTGTTAAAAGCAAAGTTGGCTAGAGTAGGTAATTTAAGCCCAGAAGCTGAACAATATATTGCTGCAAATGGAATTGCTCCTGTTGTAGCTCAAAATCCAGTAAAAAAACACAAATAAAGCAAATATTGACTATTACATATACTAATGGTATAATATTAACAATATAAAACAAAAAACTTTATGTGGTGGTGCATAAAGGAGGATAATTATGATTATTGATATTAAAGAGATTTTAAGTAATCCTCAAAATTTAAAAGCAATCAATAGTGCATTTAGATCGTTAAAAAGTCAAGGTTTATATGCTAAAGCACAACTTGATGGTTATATTAAGGCAGGCGAAATACCTGACTCAGTTTTAATTGAGCTAAAAAAGGTGTTGGGCGTAACTTTAGAACCAGGCAAAGTTGTTAAACCTAAAAAAGTTTTTACTGATGAAGATGTTATTAGCCTTTCAGCTGCATTATATAAACAAAATGTTAAAGATGCTGCTAAAAAGGATTCTAGTTTAGTTAGAGCTATTGATGGTGATACCTGGAAAGTTGTTATGACAACATTTAAAGGTATTAACTTTTATTTAGACGAGTTAAAGAGCAGAAAATCAAGAATTGAAACTGCTATTACATCTCTAAAAACAGCTGGTATTTCAACAACAGAACAAGCTGCTGCAATGGAAGATTTAAAAGCAGAATTAAAAATGATTACAAAATCAATGCAATTGGCAATTAAAACTAAAGCAACATTAAAAACCATGACCGAAATTGGTAGCGATGCAATGGCTAAAGTGGTTGAATTTGTTAACAGTGACGAAATGGATGCTTTAAACGAATTGCTTGGCAGAATTAATCCTGCTACAAAATCGGCTACATCACAAATTGATGGACAAACAACATATAACCTTATTGAAGAAAAACTTAAAAAGTTTAATCGTGCTGCTAGTGTTCCAGTTGCATCTGCAGAAGTTCCCCAACCTACAAACTCATAACCCTCGTTTGCTGTGGCAGTGAATGTGGCAGTAGCAGTTTCCGAAGCTTTGGCAGAGGTGATGCTTGCCTTATCTACCGAAGCAGACACAGAACCATAATTTGCATTATTCGGAGAAGCCTGGGCAGAGAAGTTGTAGGTAGCCAATGAAATACCGAAAACATCGAAACTGACAGTCTTACCATTCATGGACAGGGTTACTGTTCCTGTGTGTTCGCCTGGTTGTTGAGGATTATATTTGACATCAATTGTTGTGGTACCTGTATCGTTGACGTCTTTAGACGTAACGGTAAAGTACCCATTGTCTGTACAAGTACCCGTCACCTGCTGTGGATAGGTGGTGTTATT
>CALDPW010000049.1 GCA_937911885.1 uncultured Clostridia bacterium
AAAACTTATAAATTCAAAATTGCCTTTGGTGTTTTATGGTTTGCAAAATCCAGCACAAACTTTTGCAGTAAATATTAATTATTCAATTTTGGGAACCGACTTTTTTGTTAATTGTTTTGATGAAGTGTTTGAAGTTAAATCGTGCTTAATTGGATTATATAATGTATATAACTTGCTAGGATGCATAACCATTGCTTATTTGTTTGGATTATCTAATGAACAAATTTGTTTGGGGATAAAAAATTTAAAGCATATTCCAGGCAGATTTAATTTATATAATCTTGATTTAAATAACAAGGTTGTAATTGATTTTGCTCATACGCCTGATGGTTTTTATAGTGTTCTTAACGAAATAAAAAAATTGCGACAAGGAAAAATAATAACAATTTTTGGTTGTGTTGGATATTCGGATGTTATTAAACGCAATCAAATGGGAAAAATTGCAAATAAATATTCTAACGAATTAATTATTACAACCGATAATATAAACTTTCAAGATTTTAATAAGGTAGCGTTAGATATAACAAAGTTTGTAACTGTGCCATTTAGTTTAATTCCCGATAGAAAACAAGCAATTATGCAAGGTGTAAACAAATTAACACAAAACGATACACTGGTAATTTTGGGTAAGGGCGCCGAAACTTATAATTTAATTAATGGCGAAAAGGTTAAGCATAATGACTTTGAAGCATTAAAACAAGCTGTTGCAACTAACTATAATTTTTTTATTAAGGAAAACGCATAATGCAAAAAGCGATGATTAGTTTTTTAATAGGATTTATAACTTCGGTTGTGTTTGCTCCGTTTATAATAAAAACATTAAAACGTGTAAAAGGAACACAACCAATTTTGGGTTATGTTGAAGCGCATCAAACAAAAACAGGAACACCAACCATGGGTGGTCTAATATTTTTGCTGGGTGGTTTGGTTAGCTTTTTGAGTTTTGTTAATAATAGGTCAATGTTGGCATTAATTAGTTTGGCTTGCTTTTTGGGGTATGGATTGCTAGGTTTTTTAGATGATTTTATTAAAGTTAGATTTAAACACAACGAAGGATTAAAACCATATCAAAAAATGGTTGGTCAGGTTGGAATTGCAGTGCTTGTTGCAATTTTTATTTATTTAAATCCTGTTGTTGGATCGGGTGTTATTATTCCTTTTTTTAATATTGAAGTAAATTTTGGGTTTTGGATTATTCCATTTGCTGTTTTTATATTTATTGCTGCAACAAATGCAGTAAATTTAACCGATGGTCTCGATGGTTTGGCTGCATCGGTTTCGGCAGTGTTTTTTGTTGGATTTATGTTTATTTTTAATTCCTACATCAACTCGCTTAATGCTTTGGGCGAAAATCCAATATTAATTGCAGAATTGCAAAGTTTGTTTAACTTAACAGGCGGTGTGCTTGGAGCTTTACTAGCATTTTTGTGTTTTAACTCATTTCCGGCAAAAGTTTTTATGGGTGACACAGGATCATTGGCACTTGGTGGATTTATTGCGGCAATTTGTTGTTTTAGCAAAATGTATTTATATTTGCCATTGCTTGGGTTTATGTTTGTTGTTAGTGTGGCATCGGTTATTATTCAGGTTCTGTATTACAAAGCAACAAAAAAACGAATTTTCCTAATGGCTCCATTGCACCATCATTTCGAAAAAAAAGGATGTTATGAAACCAAAATTGTTGCCATATATATAATAATAACAATAGTTTGTTGCGTTTTAACTTGCACTTTTGGCGTTTGAGGTTTGGTATGAAAAAATATAAAAATGTTTTAATTTATGGCTATTCAAAATCGGGAAAAGCTGTTGAAAAAATTTTAATAAACAACAATGTTAACTACAAAATTTTTGATGATAACATGCGCTTAGGTGGTGGAAAATATATTTTTAGATTAACAAAAAAAGAAATTGCTAAGTTTGATTTAATAATAATTTCGCCAGCAATTTCAATTTTTAACAAGTTAATTGTTTATGCTGAGCATATTGGTATTAGGGTTATATCCGAATTGGAGTTTGGATTTTTAAATTGTCCTTACAAAATTATTGCAGTAACAGGAACAAACGGAAAAACCACCACCACACAACTTATTAATCATGTGCTTAACAACAGTGGTTTTAGTTCAGTTGCTCTTGGTAATGTGGGCGAGCCACTAAGCAGTGTTATAAATTACACAAATTTAGATTATGTTGTGTGCGAAGTTAGTTCGTTTCAGTTGGAGGCTACTTACAAATTCAAACCGGAAATTGGTGTGATTTTAAATATTGATAATGATCACATAGATAGACACAAAACATTAAATAATTACATAGATTTAAAGATTGGAATGTTTAAAAATTGCAACGAAAATCAACTTGCAATTTTAAATAGCGAACCAAACATTTTAAAAAACTCCTATAAAATTAGTGCAACAAAAACATTTTTGAATCACGATATTAAAATTGAGGATGGTTTTGTTGTGTATAAGCAAGAAAAGTTGTTTGAATTTAGCAAATTGATTGATGTAACTTTTGCTAGCAATGTTTTGGCTGCAATTGCAGTGTTTAAGGCACTAAATATTTCTAACGACAAAATAATTAGTGGGATTAACAGTTTTTGCAAGCCTGACCACCGATTGCAAGTTGTTAATTTGATTAATGGGGTGGAATATGTTAACGATTCAAAGGCAACAAACCCACATGCAACATTGGCTGCAACAAAAAAAATAAGCAGCGAAACAATTTTGCTTTTGGGTGGTAAGGATAAAAACTTAAACTTTGAAGATTTGTTAAAAAACTTACCAACAACTGTTAAGCATATTGTTTGTTTTGGTCAAGTTCGAAAAAAGATATTTAAAATTGCAAAAAAACTAAACAAAACATGCGATATTACCACCACGCTAAAAAATGCAGTGTTAAAAGCAAAAAATATTGCCACTGCTGGGCAGGTTGTTTTGTTATCGCCAGCCTGTGCTAGCTTTGATGAATTTTTAAATTATGCCGAACGTGGAAAATGTTTTGTTGATGTTGTTAATAGTTTTGATGAATCTCAAAAAAATTACTGTAATTTTATGGAATTAATATGTTAAAAGTTATTAAAAAAAATTGGGCGTTAATTTTGCTTGTTTTACTTTTGTGCTTGCTTGGATTGGTGTTTATTTACAGCGCATCAAGTTATAGCGCCCAAGTTAATTTTGGTGATAGTTTTTATTTTGTTAAAAAACAATTTTTTGGTTTGATTGTGGGATTTTGCTTAATGTTGTTTATGTCAAACTTTAACTATAAACATTTTGTTAAGTTAAAATGGATTATCGTTATGGTTTCGTTTGTGTTATTGTTATTGGTTTTTGTTCCCGGAATTGGAAAAAACAACAATGGGGCAAACAGATGGATAACAATTGCTGGCATAAGTTTGCAAAGCAGCGAAGTTGCAAAGTTTGGTTTTGTTATTTTTTCTGCTATTTACATGGCTAAAAATTATAAAAACGCTAAAACATTTTTAGGCATTTTGCCTGTTGTTTTGGTGGGTGGGCTTACTTGTTTGTTAATTTTGATGGAACCAAATTTAAGTGTTACTTTGTGTGTTGGCATGGTTATGTTAATAATGTTGGTTGTTGCAGGTATAACCCCAAAGCATTTTTTAATGCTGTTAATTCCGGCACTGTGTTTGGTTCCGGTATTGATAATTATTGAACCATATAGGCTGCAACGATTAATGGCATTTATCGATCCGTGGGCAAGTCCCAAAGAGGAAGGTTTTCAGCTGGTTCAAAGTTTATATGCTTTGGGTAGTGGAGGGTTGTTTGGTGTTGGATTGTTTAATAGTCGACAAAAATATTTGTTTTTGCCGTTTTCAGAATCGGATTTCATATTTTCAATCATTGGGGAAGAAACGGGGTTTGTTGGTGCAACATTAATAATTTGTATTTATGTTTGTGTTGTTTGGCAAGGAATTAAAATTGCGTTAAATGCTTCCGATAGGTTGGGGGCATATTTGGCGTCGGGCATAACAAGTATTATTGCTGTTCAGGTGTTAATTAACATTGCCGTTGTTACGGGTAGCATTCCACCAACAGGAATACCACTGCCGTTTATGAGTGCAGGTGGCACTAGCCTTATGGTGTTTATGGGTGCAGTTGGCATACTGTTAAACATTTCAAAAGGGGAAGAACAAAACCTAAATAGAGTTAATGTTTTTAAAAATTTAAAAGCTAAACAAAATAAAAAAGTTTTAAAAGGGGCAAACTAAAAATGCCTCTTTTTTTTATTTATATATATAAATAATTTGACAAAGTGTTGTGGGGGAGGGTAGTATTAGATTAATAGATTAATACCTATATTAAGGTTTTAATTAAAAAAAAAGAAAAATGGGGGAAAAATGGCAAAAGATAAAAATTCAAAACCTTTTAATGTGTTAAGCAAAAAAGGTTTAATAACACTTGCTCTTGCTGGTGTTATGGTTGTTAGTCCATTTATGCTAACAGGCTGTGGAGCAGGCCCTAAAGGTGATACTGGTGAAACTGGTGCAACAGGTGCACAAGGTTTGGCTGGAAAAAGTGCTTACGAACTTGCACTTGATAATGGCTTTGTGGGAACTGAAACCGAATGGCTTAATAGTTTAAAAGGGACTAATGGAACTTCTAGTTACACACACATAAAATATGCTGATTCAATGCCTGATGAAGATGCAGATATTTTAGCATCAGGAACAGGTGATTACATTGGTGTTTATGCTGGTCCAAGTGTAACAGCACCTACTAACTATGCCGATTATAGTTGGTATAAAATTAAGGGTGAAAATCCTGAAATAACTTACGATAAAAATGGATACATTATTGTTGATGGAGTAAAAACAGATGTTTGTTTGTATCCTACCGAGATTGCTTTTCCGATTAACATAAATTCAACAACCTACACTGGTTATAAATACCAATTTAAACAAGCAAATGCTTTAGGGACTTCTAGCGATACAAGGATTTCAGTTTGGTTTGATTACAAATTTAAAGCGGGAACACAATTTACATGTGTTGGCGATGATACTAAGTATAAAATGGGCTTGCTTATTTCTCGTGAGGGCGTTAATTTTGATGCTAGTAAAACTCCTCAAATTGCAGAAGATACTGGTTGGATTAACAGTGCTTCAACAACAGGTAATTACAACAAGGGCAGCGGTCTAGTATCACACCCATACGATGCAACAACAAAAACCCTAACTTTAGCCGCAGATTCATATGTAAGAATTGGTTTTGCTACAACAGCTGATAAAGCTATTTCAATATCTAACTTTAACTGGCAAAATTATATTGAAATTAACGGACATTATTTAGAATATGAAAAAATTATAAATGTAACAACTGGCGAAATTCCTACTCAAGTTGGCAATTATGGTATGAATGCAGTTGCACACAGAGGCGCTTCTACCGAAGCTCCAGAAAACACACTTATTGCATATCAAATTGCAAAAGAGCGTGGCTTTACAATGGCAGAATGTGATGTAACATTTACTAAAGATGGAGTTGGTGTGTTATTACACGACGACACAATTGACAGGACAGCTGGTGTAAAAGGTGATATTAAGATTAGGGATTTAACACTTGCCCAAGCTAGACAATACGACTTTGGTAGTTGGAAAGGTTCTGAGTTTGCTGGAACACAAATTCCTACATTTGATGAATTTATTAGATTATGTAAATATATTGATATGCACCCTTACATTGAAATTAAGAGTGGTGCTTCACAAGCAGAAGTTGAAAGTTTGGTTGCAACTGTTACTAGATACGGAATGCTAGATAGAGTTACTTGGATTTCTTTTGAATTTAATGCTATTAAGTATGTTAAAAATGTAGATGACACTGCTAGATTAGGTTATTTGGCGGCTCCAATTACAAAAGCAAAAATTACAGAATTAAAATCTTTAATAACAGGCAAAAACGAAGTATTCTTCAGTGCAGATAACACAAGAGTAACCGATGAGATTATTGGCTGGTGCATGGATGAAAAAATTCCACTAGAAGTTTGCACAGTTGATAATGTTGACACCATTAAAAACCTACATCCTTACATTACTGGTGTTACAAGTAACGATAAAATTGCTGGTCAACTTTTATATGATAAATATAAACAATAAAAGTAAATAAAAAACATAAATAATAAAAAAAGGAGAAAAAATATGGCAAAAGATAAAAATAAAAAACCTTTTAATGTATTAAGTAAAAAAGGTTTAATGACACTTGCGTTAGCTGGTGTTATGGTTGTTAGTCCATTTGTGTTAACCGGTTGTGGAGAGGCTGGCCCTAAAGGTGATACTGGTGCAACAGGTGCTCAAGGTACTGTGGGTAAAAGTGCATACGAGATTGCTGTTGATAATGGGTTTACTGGAACAGTGCAAGAATGGCTACAAAGTTTAAAGGGTTCAAACGGAACCAATGGTTACACACACGTAAAATATGCAAACTCTATGCCTGATTCAGATGACGATATTTTAGCATCAGGAACAGGGGCCTATATTGGTATTTGCAATGGAACAAGCGAAACAGCACCTACAAACTATAATGCATATACATGGCACAAAATTAAAGGTGATACACCAAGTATTTCTTTTGATGGCGAAGGATTTATTATTCTTGATGGTGTAAAAACTAATATTTGCATTTATGAAGCAGAAATCGAACAAGAAATTGTATATAATGCAACAACTTATTCTAATTATGAATATGTAAAAAAACAAGGTAATGCTTTAGGAGCAAATGATGCAAATACCCCTTTAAGAACATCTATATGGTATCCTTACAAATTTAAAGCTGGCACAACATTTAAATGCGTGGGGGATGATGTAACTTATAACTACGGTTTTTCTATTTCTTCCGATGGTGTTAATTTTGATGCAAGAGAAGTTCCTGGTTTGGCTGAAGATACTGGCTGGATTTCTAGCATAACACCATCAGGAGGCTTAAACCTTGGAACTAGTGCAATTAAACATCAATATAACCAAGATACAAAAACTTTAACTTTATTTAGAGATTCATATGTAAGAATTAATTTCAGCACAGCAGACCAAGAAGGACCAATTACACCTGATACTCAAGATTGGGAAAAATATTTTGAAATTAATGGTTCAATTTTAGTTGATTCCGATACAGTTCATATCACACCGGATAGATCTGAAGAAGTTAATAGTTATGGTATGAATTCAATTGCTCTTATGGGTTATTCTGCCGAAGCTCCAGAAAACACACTTTCTGCAGTTAGATTAGCGCATGAAAAAGGCTTTGATATGGTTTCATGCGATGTATCGTTTACTAGCGATGGCGTTGGTGTGTTATTACACGATGACACAATTGACAGAACATCTAATGGAACAGGTAATATTGCAGATATGACACTTGCACAAGTTAAAGAATTTGACTTTGGTATTAAGAAAGGTGCTGCATATGCCAATGAAGAAATTCCTACATTTGAAGAATTTATTAAAGTATGTAAATATATGGCAATTCACCCTTACATTCAAGTTAAGAGCAGTGCAACACAAGCAAACATCGAAAGTTTAGTTACAACTGTGTTCAGAAGCGGAATGTTAAATAAAGTTACTTGGGTTTCTTCTGATATTGATGTTTTAACAGCTATTAATCAATTAAATGCTAAAGCAAGATTAGGATATGCAACTGAAACTATTACAACTGATCAAATTGCAGAATTAAAAGCTTTAAAATCAGAAACAAATAGTGTGTTCTTCTATGCTAATAACGCAGGTTTAATTGTTTCGGTTGTTGATATTTGTATCACCGAATTCCTTCCAATTGAAGTATATGGTGCAAATGAAGTAACAGACATCGAAAACTTACACCCTTATATTACTGGTGTTGCAAGCCCAGATAAACTTGCTGGACAAATTTTATATGATAAATATATGAAATAAAACCATAAACAATAATTCTATAAAAAGAGTGGAACTTTTCCACTCTTTTTTTGCACATAGGATAAATAGTAAACAATTTGGTTGGAGGTTTTTTGTTTTTTATGATAAATTATTTATGTTAATAAAAAGGGGATTTATATGGGGGAAAAAAGAGTTAGAGCAAGAGCTATTATAATTCACGATAACCAAATTGTTTCAATGTATCGTGAACGTGAAGGCAGAATTTTTTATACATTTCCTGGTGGGGGAATGGAGCCAAACGAAACAGAGGAAGAATGTGTTAAACGTGAAGTTTTAGAAGAATTTGGTATTGTGGTTAATCCAATTAAAAAAGTTTATGTTTACGAAAATCAAAGCAGTGTTGAACATTTTTATGTTGCTGAATGGGTTTCGGGGCAATTTGGATCTGGTGTTGGGGAAGAATATCAGGCAGATAGAAACAATGGCGTTTACCAACCAAAATTTATTGATATTAAAGATATTCCAAATTTACCACTTATGCCACCTGAAATAGCAATGGTGTTTTATGATGACTATATGATAAATGGCAAAGAATTAACAAACAACATAAAATATATTTATGGCGAAATAAAATAAAAAAAGAGCAGTGGCTCTTTTTTTGTTTAAATTTATGCAAAGTTAACATAAAGTTGCTATATTGTGCTACATCTTTGTAACCATTTGCTCACAAACTTTATTTTTGGTATAATACATATTGCTAAACAAGGAGGCTTTATGAAAATTATTATTATTGGTGGGGGTAAAGTTGGCAAAACAATTGCTCAATACCTAACCAAAGAAGGACACAAAATAACTATTATTGAAAAGAACAAGCAACTGTTAGATGCATTGCTAAATTCCTAT
>CALDPW010000050.1 GCA_937911885.1 uncultured Clostridia bacterium
ATTAAGTGGTTTTTATTTTGCTTTTTTATAAAATATATTTTAGTGTGTTTTTTAAAAATAAAAAAACCACACGGCTATAAGCTTAAATACTTATGAGGTTGTTGATAATAATCACTTCTCCCTTAAAGCTTCCTTATGGCACATGCTTTAATCTGCTTAAAGATGCTTCCTTCCGGACCTGACTTGGTTCACAGCAAAACATTGCATAAGACCTTAAGATCAACAAAGTTAAATTATTACCACTCAGCCAAACAGTTGTTCTTACTTATAGTTTGTCGGCTCTGCATATAGCGTTCAGACAAGGGGAGATACGCTGTGACTCCCACCTAGTGTGGTATTAGTAATATAACACAAAAAATTTATTTTTGCAATATAATTACTTATTAACCTAGTTTTATTTTACAAAAACTATAAAAAAGGTGTAATTTATTGGTAAAAATAATAAATTATGCTAAACTAATAAAGTAATAATAAAAAAGGAATAATTATTTTATGGATAAAAACACACCAAACCGTCTAAATTCTCGTAGATTTATTCAGGCCTATAATGAAATCGATTTGGCGCTGCGTGTTCAAGGGGATATGCGCCGTAGCATTAGTTATACCGAGGCTGTTAGAAGAGCTGCTAGAACAAATTCGATTATTGCAAAATATGAAGATGCTTTAATTGATTATGGTAGATTAAGAAATGCTATTGTGCATAGTAGTAACGAAAATTTTGCTATTGCAGAACCTCATGACGAGGTTGTTTTAGAGTATGAGCGTATTGCTCAACTTGTTTGCACACCACCACTTGCTATTAACACAGTTTGCAAAAAGGTTGCAAGCACTATTGAATATAATGTAAAACTAAAAGAAGTAATTGAATATAGCTATCGTACTGGTTATAGTAATGTTCCTATTTTTAAAAATGGAATGTTAATTGGTGTTGCTAATGGTCAAAAAATAATGGAAGTTTTGGGTAAAAAGATTTACGAAAAGAAAGACATTATGGCCTATATGGAAGAAACACCAATTGAAGAGGTTTTAAAAGAGTTTACTAACGATAACTATTATGCAATTGCAAACGACAAAATAACACTAGATAAAGTTATGAATATGTTTGCAGAAAATAGAAAACTTTTATGTGTAATTGTTACCAAAACAGGCACATTGCTTGAACCTCCTTTGGGAATAATTGTTGTTAGTGATTTAACCGAAATTAACAAAATTTTAGATAACTATTAAAAAAAATGCAGTAAGTTTTTACTGCGTTTTTTTGTTGTATTAAGTTAAAAAATTTTATATACTAAAAATATGAATGAACTAAAAAAAGACAAAATAAAAACAATAATATTTATTTCAATAGTAATGGTTATTTTGGCGGCTGTTGCTCTTGTTTTTTATTTTATTATTTTATACACACCAAATATAAATATTAAAGTAAACTTTGTTTCAAATGGTGCGTTAGGATCGGTTGATTCACGTATTTCAAATGCATCAAATGGAGCACCAACACATTTGTTTAACTATGATTATACTTCTGGTGAACCTGTTGTTGAAGAATGGAAAATTAAAAATTTAATTTTTAAAGGGGATGATCAAACAATAACTTTGCAATTTAGAGTGTCTAATAATGCTCACTTTAAAACACTTGCACAGTTGCAATTCAAATCTCCACACAAAAATGCTAATGTTGTGTGTAAGGTTGATGATGTTGAAACCGATATTTCAAACTATGTGTTAAACCCATATTCTGAACATATTATAACAATCACAATTGGAAAGATTGAAATTAAAGATCCATTGCGTGCAAATTTAAATATGGATTTTATATTAACTCCACAATAAAAAGGCCTTGTGCCTTTTTTTATATTTATTAATAAATATAATATTTTTTTTATTTAGCACTTTATTTTTTCGCTTTGATGTGTTAAAATAAACACCGTTTATGATTGGTGTACTTTTTTATAAAGGAGAATACAAGTGAAAAATAATAATATAAGAAACATTGCAATAATTGCCCACGTTGACCATGGTAAAACCAGTTTGGTTAATGAACTATTAAAGCAAGGTGGAGTTTTTAGAGATAATCAAGTGGTTGCTGATAGAGTTATGGATAGCAACGATTTGGAACGTGAACGTGGTATTACCATTTTAAGTAAAAACGCTGCATGTATGTATAACAACACAAAAATAAATGTTATCGACACCCCAGGACACGCAGATTTTGGTGGAGAAGTAGAACGTGTTTTAAAAATGGTTGATGGTGTTTTGTTGGTAGTTGATAGTTTTGAAGGACCAATGCCACAAACAAGATTTGTTCTTAAAAAAGCATTGGAACTTAATCACAAAGTTATTGTTGTTGTTAACAAAATTGATAAAAAGGATGCTAGGGTTAAAGAGGTTATTGATGAAGTTCTTGAACTATTCTTAGAACTTGATGCAACCGAAGAACAACTAAACAGCCCATTTGTTTTTGCTTCGGCACGAGATGGTATTGCAACTTTGGATTATAACCAACCAGCAACTGATATGAAGCCTTTGCTTCAAAAAATTGTTGATTATATTCCAGCACCAAATGGCGATGAATCCATGCCTTTCCAAATGTTGGTAAGTTCATCGGAACAAAATGACTATTTAGGTAAATTGGCTGTTGGAAAAATTGAAAGAGGAACAGTTAAGGTTGGCGAAACTGTTTCGGTGTGCAACTATCACGAAAATAAAAGTTACACCTTCAAAATAACAAACTTATTTTTGTTTGAAGGATTAAAACAAATAGCAAACAACCAAGCTGTTGCTGGTGATATTGTTTGTATTGCAGGAAGTGGCGATGTAACAATTGGTGATACAATTTGTGATAAAAATAATGTTGAACCACTACCATTTGTTAAAATTAGCGAGCCTAGTGTTGAAATGACATTTATGGTAAATAATAGCCCATTTGCCGGAAAAGAAGGCAAGTATTGCACTAGTCGTCATTTGAGAGATAGATTAATTAAAGAAAGTGTTAAAGATTTAAGTTTAAAAGTATTTGATACCGATAGTGCAGATAGTTTTAGAGTTTTAGGCAGAGGCGAAATGCATATTTCTATTTTGGTTGAAAACATGCGTCGTGATGGATTTGAATTTCAAGTAAGTATGCCAAAAGTTTTATATAAAGAAATTGATGGTGTTAAATGCGAACCTATTGATAGGTTGGTTATTGATGTTCCAGAAGATAGCGTTGGAAACATTATGGTTGCTATGGGTGAACGTAAAGGAGAACTATTAACACTAACAAATTTAGGTAGCAGAACTAGATTAGAATTTTTAATTCCTTCTAGGGGATTATTTGGCTATAAAAGTCAGTTTTTAACTGATACTCGTGGTGAAGGTGTTATGAGTTCGGTGTTTGAAAAATATGATGCTTATAAAGGAAACATTGAACGTCGTAACAATGGAGCATTGGTTGCATACGAAACAGGTGAGGCTGTTCAATATGGATTATATAATTCGCAAGAAAGAGGTAAACTTTTAATTACAACAGGAACACCTGTTTATCAAGGAATGGTTGTTGGTTTAAACCCAAAAGGTGGAGATATTGTTGTTAACGTTTGCAAGAAAAAACAATTAACAAATATGCGTAGTGCAGCTAGTGATGAAGCGTTACGTTTAGAACCAGTAAAACCTTTTACATTAGAAGAAAGTTTGGAATTTTTAAATGACGATGAGCTTTTAGAAGTTACACCAAAAAGTTTGCGTATTAGAAAAATTATTTTAGACCATGTTCAACGTGGACGTGCTGATTTTAGAAGGAAAAACAATATTGATTAAAAAAGGAAGGCTAAAACCTTTCTTTTTTGTTTTAAATATATAATATTTAATAAATAAACTTGCTAAATTATATTGACAAAATGCTGTTAATTAAATATAATTTATTTGCAATATTTAAGCAGTTGCTATTTTTTTTGTATTAGCCCCACAAAATAAAAGCATTGTTTAATTTGAATTTTATTAAGTAAAACATTAATTTTAAGGAGAATATATACATGAAAACAGTTATGGCTAATGCAAAAACTGTGAAAAGAGAATGGTGG
>CALDPW010000051.1 GCA_937911885.1 uncultured Clostridia bacterium
CTGCTTCCATTCACTTTCAGAGCAGATGCCTCTGTGACCGTTAGCTTTTGCATAATCACCGTCATGAATGTAACCACCACGCAAAAGCTCGTTAACCTCACAGTGAGCAACGATTGGTTTATTAAGTGCCTTGGCTTTTTTCATTGCCTTTCGCATCATGTCATCTGACTGAACACCTCGTCCATCATCAGAAAAGCCGATAACATCTTGTGCCATACCTTCAAGGTCTGAAAGCTCTTCACCCTTTTGACCCACTGTGATAGAGCCATAAGGATAAACATGAATGCAAGCTGAATCTTCAATTATATCTTTTTGAATTTTCAAATGTTCAATGCTATCAGGCACAGGATTCAGGTTTGGCATTGTACATACTGCTGTGTAGCCACCCCTTGCAGAAGCCTGACTGCCTGAAGCTATGGTCTCTTTATAAAAAAAACCTGGCTCTCTGAAATGCACATGCACATCACAGAAACCAGGAAAAACCACACAACGTGAAAAATCAATATCAGAAAAGTTAAAATTAGAAATAGAAATACCAATATCGTCAACAAATTGAGAATTTAATGAAGCAGAAATAATATTCATTTTAGTCTTTGCAATCATATTAAAATCTCCTTTCTGCTCAAAAAATGTCTTGCTCAAAAAGCAAGACCTGTCTGTTGCATGCTATTATTATGTATTGGTTTTTATAATTATATCATAGATTGTAAATTAGAAAAACTTAATAATGAGTTGTTTTGACTTTTAGCAGTGTAAGTTTCACATATAATTGATTAAGCCTTAGTGCAGTGATATTACATGGTTAAAAGCGAATTGATAAAAAAATAGTATACCACTTGGATATACTAAATTTGGTGCCGAAGGCGGGAGTCTAACCCGCACGATGTTGCCATCGATGGATTTTGAGTCCAGCGCGTCTGCCAATTTCACCACTTCGGCATATTTAATTGCAAAATAATAATATCATATAAAATTATTATTTGCAATCTTTTTGTTGTCAGTTTTTTAAACTTTATTGTATTAAATTTAAAAAAAATTATAATTTATTTATTAAATAAAAATTGCCATATAAAGCAGTTTTTTGTGTGTTTTTATAAATAAATATAGTAAATAATAAATTTTATAAAAATTTACTCTTTTAATGTTTAATTGTTTATGCTATACTATGTATGCTTATAGGAGATTAAATATGAAAAGATTAATGCTTAACAAACTTATGTATGCAATTGATGCTTTGCTTGGACTAGTTGTGGTTTTAGTTAGTTTTTTTGATGTTTTTAGAGTTGGAAACCAAGTTGCTAATGATGCTGGTGAACTAGTAATGCAATTTGAAAATATGAATTTGTTTGAATATTGTAATTTTGCTAATAGTGGAATGGATAGTGCTTTTATGTATGCGCCATTTGTTTTGGTTATTATTTGCATTGTTGCACTAGTTATGTTAATTTTAGGCAAACAACAAAAAATATACGATAATGCAGTTGTAATTTTTATGTTTATTGGCGTGCTATTAATGGCAATTTTAGCTAGTGTTGGCTATTCAATTACATTTATGATTATTGCTTATGTTGTTGCTGCTTTGTTGTTGTGCTCACTTATTCCAATGTTTATTTTTGACAAACAATTGCCAAATGATGTAAAAGATAATTGTGATTGCAATAAACAATAAAAAGTTCCATTGGGAACTTTTTTTGTTATTAATTAATTTTAATTTGCTTTGTAAAATTCCAATGTTTGGTTATACTTATATTAGCAATAATTAAGGAAATTTATTTATGGAAAAACTTGTTATTATTGATGGAAATAGTTTAATTAATAGAGCATTTTATGCATTGCCACCACTTGCTAATTTTGATGGCGAAATTAGCAATGCAGTTTTTGGATTTTGTAATATAATTGTAAAAATTATTAACGAGATTAAGCCAAAATATATGTGTGTTGCTTTTGATTATGGAAAAAAGACATTTCGAAACACAATGTTTGCTGAATACAAGGGAACTCGAAAACCAACACCGCCAGAGCTTAAAAGTCAATTTCCAATATTAAAAAATGTTTTGTCGGCAATGAATGTTAAGTTTATTGAACAAGAGGGTATTGAGGCTGATGATATAATTGGAACTCTTACTAAAAAGTTTGATGTGGAAAATATTATAGTAACAGGCGATAGAGATAGTTTTCAGTTAATTAACAATAATACATGGGTAATGTTTACTAAAAAGGGTGTAACCGAAACATCTAACTATACTGTTGAGTTGTTAAAGCAAGATTATGGTATTTCACCTAGCCAAGTTGTTGACTTAAAGGCGTTAATGGGTGATAGTTCCGATAATATTCCTGGTGTTAAAGGAATTGGCGAAAAAACAGCACATTCGCTGTTAGATAGTTATAGCACATTAGAGGGAGTTTATAACAATATTGATGCCATTACCGGTAAAACAAAAGAAAAGCTTTTATTAGATAAACAAATGGCTTATTTAAGTAAAGAACTTGCAACAATTAAGTGTGATTGTGATATTGATGTTGGTTTGCAGGATTTAACTTATGATTTTCCGTTTAATAAAAATGTTTTAGCATATTTTAAACGTTATCAGTTTAACTCTTTGCTTCGTAAAAAGGAATTGTTTGTTGAAGGTGAGGATGTTGATACAACACAATCAAACAAGATTAAAACAAAAAAATTGGAAACACTTAACGATGTTAAGCAACTTGCATCAACCTTGAAGGCATGCAAACATATTTATGTTAGTTTGCAAAATGATTTAAGCATTTTTGATGGAACATGTGAATATAACTTTGAATCAAAGTTTGATTTGCTTTCGCCTAATGTTGAATATGCAGATGTTTTAAACGAATTAAAAACAGTGTTTGAAGATTCAGAAGTGAGCAAAACGGTTTTTGATTATAAAGATATTTTGCACAAGTTATATAAATACAACATTGAATTAAATGGTGTTGTTAACGATGTGTTAATTCAACGTTATTTAATCAACAACAATTCAAAGGTTAATGTTTCGCTAGCAGATGTTGCAATTGAGCAATCGCTAGATGAAAACAAGCAAGCTTATAATGTGTTTTTGTTGAACGAAAGATTTTTAAAAAGAGTGAAGGAGCTTGAATTAGAAAATCTTTATAACTCTATTGAAATGCCACTATGCAAAGTGCTATTCAAAATGGAAGTTTGTGGCTTTAAAATTGATAAAAATGAGCTTTTATTGTTAGATGAAAAATATAATGATGAACTAAATAATTTAACAAATGAAATTTATGATTTAGCTGGTGGAACGTTTAATATAAACTCTCCAAAACAATTGGGCGAAGTGTTGTTTGATAAGCTTAAATTGGTTGCATATAACAACAAGAAAAAAAGCACAAACATTGATGTTTTAACCTCGCTTGAATCAGATCATGAAATAATTGGAAAATTAATTAGATATCGTCAAATTAGCAAATTATATTCAACTTATGTTAAAGCTTTTGAAAACTTAATGGATAAATCAAACAATAAAATTTATACCATTTTTAATCAAACATTAACAGCTACTGGCAGATTGAGTAGTTCGGAACCAAATTTGCAAAATATTCCTGTAAGAAGTGAAGAAGGTAAAAATTTAAGAAAAATATTTGTTCCTTCTTATGATGATGGATTTATTGTTTCGGCAGATTATAGCCAAATTGAACTTAGATTGCTTGCCGCATTTAGTGGCGACGAAACATTGATTGATAGTTTTAGAAAAGGGTATGTATATGAAAGAAAGAAAAAAGCTGAATTAACAGAATGGCAGTATAGAGTACTTTTGCGAGATATAATCCATAGTGAGAAATCCCGCGTTGTGCCTTGTGTATACATATTTCTCACCGGGGTTGCCAAGTCCCACAACTATATGTGAGATCGGCTCGCGTGATGCAGTATTTTCACTTGAAATCTTCTTAAATAATTCAAAAATGTCTGCCATTTTTTGTTTCCTTGTTTTAAAATTAGTTTTGTTCGCACAGCACCAATCGGTTGTTTTGCACCGCTTTTTCAAAAGCGGTCGCCCGCGCGGCGTGAGCGCAAAAAA
>CALDPW010000052.1 GCA_937911885.1 uncultured Clostridia bacterium
TTTAATGTGGAAGTTTATGGTTTAGAAATAACAAACAAAGCACTTCAATGGTTTCCATTTGGAATAAAAAACGAATATGGTGTTTGGCATTTAGCTACTTTCTTTTATGAAAGTGTGTTAAATTTAATTGGGTTTTTTATTTTATTATTACTTGTTAGAAAGACAAAACAAAAAGGCTTGGTAGCCTCGGTATATTTAATGTATTATGGCTTTATTAGATTCTTTTTGGAAGGTATAAGGGAATCAAAATTTATTATGTATATTCCTGGAACACAAATTGCATGGAGTGCTTTGGTTAGCATAATTATGTTTGCAATTGGTGTGGGTGGATTAATTGCAAGTTTGATTGTGTATCGTGTAAAAAGAAGGTCTAATAACAATAGTGAAACGACTAATAATTTATAATGCATTTAATGCTATAACTTCAATTTTGTTTATAACAGTGTTGGTTTTTGAACTTAACAATCCATTGTTAAACATTAATCCAGAAAATTTTTGGTTTCCGTGGTTTGTGTTTTGTGTTGGTTTGTCGTTGTTAATAAAAACTATAATCTATAAGACCGATAGTTCACTTTGGTTTGCTTTGGTGTTTATGTTAATTGGCATAATTATGTTTATATCAATGGTTTTAAATTTAACGTTTGCTCAAATGTGGCCAGCTATTACTGCAATTCCAGCAACAAGTTCTTTAGTGCTTACACTGTTTTTTAAGGATTGGATGCACTTAAAAATATTTGTATTTTTAACAATTATTAGTTTGTCGTTTTATTTGTTTTCATTTAAAATAATAACAGTTGTTTGGTTTATACCAATATTTATATTAAGTTTTTTAATCGCATTAATTTTTAGTGTGATTTTGCCAGAAAAATTTTACAACAAGAAAAAGGAGAAATAATGGCTAAGTTTAATATCGATAAAAAAGGATATAACACAACAGAAGTTGATGAGTATATCACAAATCTATATTTAAAATACGAAGAAAAACTTGCAGAACAAAAAGATAGGGTAGTGGCTTTAAAAAATGAAGTTGAAACTCTAAACGAAAGATTGAGTGGTTTTTTAAACAAGGATGAACAAATTAGCAAGGCCTTGATTTATGCTGTTGAAAAAAGTGAACAAATCGAAAATAATGCAAAAACTGTTTACAATCTTGAAATTAAACGTATTAACGCATTATATTCTCGTTGGGAAGAATTACTTTTAGAAATTGAAAATCACTGCCCAGAACTTAATAAAAATAAATATATAAATACTTTGATGAAGGATTTTAAAAACACTGTTTTGGATATTAATTCAACATCTTTAGAATTTAATACAAAAGGTGTTAAAGAAGAATTAAAACAAAATAGTGATAACTTTATTAGAAACATTCTTAACCGTATGGATTATGTTGTTAATTCTAAACCTATAAGTATTGCACAACCTAAAAAACAAAAAGCTAAAGTTCAAGAAACTGTTAAAAAGGAAGAGGCAGTTGCAGAAAAAGAGGAAACAAAAGTAACCGAAAAACCTGCCAAAAAAGAAAAAGTGGCTGAAAAACCTGCTGCTAAAAAATCAAAACCTGTTAAAAAAGAAGTTGAAAACAAAGAAGTTAAACCTGAAACAAAGGTTGAGCCGAAGGCTGATACAGTTGAAGAAAAACCAGTGCAAGCAGAAACACAGCCGGTTGAAGTTAAAAAACCAGAACCTTCAGCAAAAGGATTAAGTGCACTAGATGCAATTAGTAAACGTTTATCAATGTTAAATAAAAAAACAACATCATCAGATAGCATGGCAGAAAAATATTTAAATTCGGATGATGATTTAAAAATTAATGCCTATGCTAAAAACTTTACCAAAAAGAAACTTGAAAAAAAATCAACAAATAGTGCAGATCCATTTAACTATATGGAATATCCAGAACCAAACGAAAGTGGATTTGATTTAAAAGATGCATTAAATCCAAAAGAAGACTTGGATGAAATTATGAAATCATTTGATTTTTTTGATGAAGATCAATAAATTGGGATAAGAAATAAAATTACAATATCAGATGAAACATTAAGAAAAGAATATATTAGGATGACTAATTATGAATCAGTATCAAAAGGGTTTGTTAGTGATGGATTATCTTCAGAAATTAGGAATAGATATGATAACAATAGGCGAGGCAATTCAAGACAAGAACTTGGAAAAGAGTTATCAGTTGATTCAAGAGAATCCACAAATAACAAAGAAAGAATTTCTAAACAAGATGCAGATAGAAGAGGAATAAAATATTTGTTAAGTAATTTTGATTTAGACAATATGTTTGATGAATATATCAGTTCTCTTTCAAAAGTATAATTTGAAGAATTGTTTAAGGTTGATTTTGAAAAAACTAAAACATTGACAAAGGCAGAACTATGATTATTATTCTTATATATGATTATTATTCTATATAATAAATATATAAATATATAAAAGCACCAGCAATGGTGTTTTTTTATTTTTTTACTATAAATAACAACAAATAAAGAAATAAACATATGGTTAAAATAACCAAAAACCACAAACACCAGGGTATGTGTTTGGTTGTTTTTTATAAAAAACTAAAAATTTTTAAAAAAAGTTAAAAAAAGTGTTGACTGTAAAAAGTGTATATAGTAAACTAGCAGTGCGC
>CALDPW010000053.1 GCA_937911885.1 uncultured Clostridia bacterium
GATTCGTTGTTTGTTGATGGTGGTTACGAGCAGGAAAACCCTGCAAGTGTAACACCAACTGCTCCCAAACCTGCAACACCCACTCGAAAATAAGTCCAAGTAATTGGATTTATTTTTTTATGTTAATTTAATGTGATTATTTTAGTTGTATGTTATAATATAAACAGCATTAAAAATAAGTTTTATGGAGATAAATATGGATCAAAAATTTTATAAATGCCCTATTTGTGGACAAATAATTACAAAGATAAACGCAACCCAAGTCCCAGTTGTTTGTTGTGGTCAACCAATGCAGGAACTTGTTGCTGGCACAGTGGAAGCTTCACACGAAAAACATATTCCTTGCTACACAGTAGCTAACAATATTGTTACCGTTACAGTTGGATCGGTTGAACATCCAATGATTGCCGAACATTTTATTGAGTGGATTTGGATTAAAACAACCAATGGCGAAAAATTGCAATATTTAAAACCTGAAATGCAACCAAAAGCTGAATTTGCAATTATGCAAAACGAAAAAGTTTTAGCTGTTTATGCTTACTGTAATTTGCATGGACTTTGGAAAACTGAATAGCTAATCAATTTTATTACATAATTATTTTTTAATAACACACAATAAGTGTTAGGAGGGAATTAATTATGATTATTGCAAACATTATTAGTTTAATTGTGTTATTTATTGGTGGATTAAACTGGGGGCTGGTTGGTATTTTTAATTTCAACCTTGTAAATTGGATTTTCGGCGGATACAATGCAGGTTCAATTATTATTTATATTTTAGTTCTGCTTGCAACTATTTGGCTAATTTGCAATCTAATTATGCATGGTGCAATTTACATTACCGAAAAACGTAGATAACCTAAAACCAACAAAAAAAGCATATCAAAAGATATGCTTTTTTGTTTTAATCATTATTTGAGTTATTAATTGATTCATCTTTTTTGTTTAATGTTTTTAATAAAACAACCAAATAAACAACTGCCACCACAATTATTGCAATTGAAACCAAAATTTCGGTTAGTCCTTGCATGGCATTAACATTTTGAAAAACAGATAATCCATTAACCAAACTATGTGTTAAAATGCATGCAATTAATGATCCACCTTTATAAAACATAACAACAAACAAAAAGCCAACAGCCATTGCATAAAACACTTGGCAAATATTTGAAATCAAATTTGATGCTGAACCTGTAAGCAAGTTTATTATGTGACCAATTCCAAATGTTACACTCGAAACAATTATTGCCGATGTTAAATTATCTTTTTGCATTGCTCTAAATAGCAATCCTCTAAAAATTATTTCTTCTGCAAACCCAACACAAAACATTGTTAACACATTTAATATTGATTCTAACCAATTATAGTTTAATCTCACACCAAACCACACATTGGTTGAAATTAAAATTAACAGTGGAATATAAAATAAAAAACTTTGTGCACTAAATTGTGGTTTACATAATCCATATTTTTGCATTAATCCATTTTTTTTAATCCAAAAAAACAATATTAACGACATTACCAATAAAAATGGAAAAGTAAAAACTTTGCTTATATTTACCATATCTGAAAAAGCATCACACAAACTTGCCCCCAAAATATATAAAACAATAAACACAATTGAAAACGCAAGTTCACTTTTGTTATATAACTTTGTCATATATCACCTAAATAAAATTTATTATTTATTAGTATATTTGTTTGTTTAAATTTTGTAAAGTTTATTATATTCAACCACTACCCCTCTCCACTCTGCAATAAACCTTTTATAACTTCAATTATAAAAAAATTAAAACAAACAACAATTTGCATATTGACATTTATTATTTTTATCATATATAATTAAAGCGTAATCCCTTAGTTCATTCCGGATTATTTTATTTGGGAATATCTTTTAGATCTTCTTATGAATGACATTAAAACAAACCGACTGTTTTTTTGTTTATTCTTATAGGGAGATTTTTTTATTTGCAGTCATAAAAACATTTTTAGGAGGAAAATAAAATGAAGGTATTAATTGGAACAAAAAATCCAGGAAAAATTGAAGGAGCAAAACGAGCATTAGCAAAATATTTTAGCGATGTTGAAATTATTGGCGTTAAAGTTGAATCCGATGTTAGCGAACAACCTGTTGGCATTGAAACTTTTAACGGCGCACTTAACCGAGTTAACAACTTGGTAAAATACGCTCAAAGCAACAACATTGCAGCTGATTTGTTTATGTCGGTTGAATCGGGCTTAACAAGCGAACTAGGCTTTTGGGCAATTACAAACATTGCAGTAATAAAAAATGCAAAAGGCGAAATCGGCATTGGATCAAGTGCAAGTTTCCCTGTTCCAAACAAGTATGTTGAACCTATTAAAACAGAAACCCTTGGAACAGTTATGGATAAAATTTTTAACGAAAGCGATTTAAGAAGCTCCACTGGTGGCATTGGACTATTAACCCGTGAAGTTGTAACCCGAATTGATTTAACTTGCGATGCATTTTTAATGGCTTTAACTCCATTTATTAATGACGTGTGGAAAGATTAATTAAATTTAACTCACAACTACATTATCTAAACCAAGCTAAATGTTTGGTTTAGATTTTTTTTGTGATATAATATGCTTAATGAACACAAAAACATTAAAGCAAATATATTCAAAAGAATATTTAATTTTAATATCTATTGGATTTTTACCCTTAATTTGGAAAGTGTTGGAAATAACATTTTTATCCACTTTTGATAACGCTTTAAAAATTTTAGGACAAATTGCACTTATTAACATTATTTTTAAAGTGTTTTCGGAATCAATATTAAATCCATTATATAAACTACTAGGAAACAATAATTTTTGTTCTCAAAATGACAAAAACTATTTAGCTAAAAAGTTTTTAATTGTTTATTTTGCTTTAACAATATTATTTACAGCCTTGTTATTTTTTGTTGCCGAACCTTTAATGCAAATTTCAAAAGTTCCATTACACATTTTTAATCAAACAATAGATTTTTTAAAAATTTATATTATTGCTTGTGGATTTGAAATTATTGCAAACTATTTATACACTTTTAATATAATTAACAAAAACACAAGAAAAATGTTTGTTTATTTGCTAATAAAAGCTGTGTTAACAGCCCTTTGCTTTATTGTTTTTGTTCCAAACTTCACACTTAAACTTGGAGTTAATGGCATTGCAATTTCTAACATTATTGTTAATGTTTGCATAACAATTTATTTGCTAGTAACTTTTCCAAAATCGCAAAAAACAACCATTAAACTAAATGCAAAACAATACTTAAAACTATTTTTGTTTGCCACCTTGGAAACATTAACTCGCAATGCTGTTTATTATTGTGTTATTTTGGTGTTTTTAAACATGTTAAACAACCAAGATTTATATTTTGTTGCCAACGAATATATTTGGTCAATAATGCTTGTTCCTGTTTTGGCACAAAGCACACTAATTAAACAAGATGTTGCAAACAATCCAAACTTTTCGATTAAACCATACTTTTTAAATTGCATTTTGCTTTGTGTGTTTATGGTTTTATTAATTCCTATTTCACTATTTGTGTTCAAGTTTGTTTATAACCTTAACAACTTTATGGATTACTTTTTAGTTTTGTTAAAACTGTTGCCTTGTTATTTTGTGTTTGTGTTTGATTCGGTTATTGAAGCATTGTTTTTTGCAACAGGAAAACTGCATCACATTTTAATTCAAACAATTATTACAAACATTTTAATTTATTTAACTGCATTTGTTTTATATTTGTGCAATGTTTTTACAATAACTTTAAACTCAATTATATTACTATTTAACTTGGGCGTTGTTGTTTCGAGTGCATACACAATTTGTGTTTATTTAATAATTAACAAAAAAGCACAAAAAACAATTAATACAAAAACATCAACTTTTAAATAAAAGGAGCAACAATTGTGATTAAATTAAATATACTTTCCGAAAACAGAGATAATTGCAATTTTAAAGGCGAAAGCGGACTATCTGTTTTGATAGAAGCTTTTAACAACAGTTTTTTGTTTGATACAGGATATTCAAATCTGTTTATCGAAAATGCAAAACTTTTAAACATTAACTTAAACAATGTTAACACCGTTGTTTTATCGCACGGGCATAGTGATCACACAAATGGTGTGCAATATTTAAGCAATGGCAAAACCATTATTTTGCATCCACAATGTTTTAAGGATAGATGGTCAATTCGAAAACAAGAGTTTGTTGGATTTAAAATAAACGAACAACAGCTAAAACAAAATCATAATGTTGTTTTAACCACTGCACCAACCAAAATTTTTAACAACTGCTATTTTTTAGGTGAAATTCCTATGATAATCGATTTTGAAAGTAACGGAAATTTTTCAACCACACTAGATAGCAATCTAACCCAAACCGATCACACCGAAGATGATTCGGGGGTTGCCATAACAACAAAACAAGGTTTGGTTATTTTTACTGGATGTGGACATCGTGGCGTTTGCAACACAATTGAACACGCAAAAAACATAACTGGTCAATCAACAGTTTATGCTATTTTTGGAGGGTTCCATTTACGCAAACTCGAAAAACAAAAAGAAATTATTGATAAAACAATTGATTACATCAAAAATAATAATATTAAAATTATTTATTTGGGACATTGTGTAACAGATGATGTTATTGACTACATGGAACAACAATTACCCTTAACTCAAATAATTAGGATTGCTGCTGGCAAACAATTTGAACTTGATGTTCAACCATTAAACTAATAAAAAAAACCAACCATAACGGTTGGCTTTTTTTAGTTATATTTTTTTGCAATAAGTTCGGCAACAGGAATATCGGCAGCAGCCCAATCTAATGTCATAATTTCGGCTGGTTTTAACCATTTAATACCTTTGTGAACATTAATTTTTAAATCGGTTGAAATTAATTCGCATTCATAAACTGCCATTGATAAGTGAAAATCAGGATAATCGTGTTCTACTTGATAGAAAAAGTCTCCAATTTTAACTTCAATTTCTAATTCTTCTTGCAATTCTCTGGTTAGGGTTTGTTGTTGAGTTTCGCCTTCTTCAACTTTTCCACCAGGAAATTCCCATTTAAAAGATACATAATCATATTTTCCAGCATCTCTTAATGTGCACAAAATTTCTCCTTTATCGTTTTTAATAACACCTGCAACTGTTGTAATTTGTTTCATTATTGTTTCTCCTTTGTTTTGTTAGTTTTAATATATCACAAGTTTTTTAGTTTGTAAATAGTTTTTTATAGTTTTTTATAGTTTTTTTAAATTATTTTTAGTTTTGTTTAGTTTTTGTTGATTTTTTTTATAGTTTTGGTATAATAAAACTATGGATTACGAATTAGAAATTTTAAGTTTAAAAAAACGAATTGAAGAATTAGAAAAGTTAATATTAAAAACCCCAACTCAAGCTAGCACCGAAAACACAAGCAATCGTGATAAAACAAAATATATGTTTGAAGGCAAAGTTTTTCCTAAAAACAGATTGGTGTTAGCTATTATTAAAAAGTATGTTCAACAAAACAACCCAAGCTACAATCAGCTGTGCGAAGTGTTTGATAAGTCGTTGCAAGGTTCACTTGGCGTTGTTGAACTATATGATAATGCTATTAAAACTTCCGATGCAAAAAAACGTTATTTTTTAAATGATGCAGATGTATTAACTTTAAATAACATAAAAGTTGTTGTTTGCACACAATGGGGAATTTTTAACATTGTAAAATTTGTTAAACGTGCTCAATCGCTAGGATTTAACATTGAAACAATATAACAAAAAAACTCAACCAAAATGGTTGAGCTTTTTTATTTAAACCAGTTTTTCTTATGAAAAAATATACATAAACCAATAATAACAACAAAACAAACACCACTAACTACTGGATACGCATAGTCCCATGCAAATTCTGGCATTTTTAAATTCATACCATACCAACCTGCTAGCAATTGAAGTGGTAAAAATATTGCAGTGATAATTGTAAACACACGCATTAATGTGTTTTGACGCTTACTAAACTGCGCCTGACAAGTATCTCGAAGTTGAGTAAGCAAATCTTTTAAATACAAAACCTCGTTACGAAGTTTAGGAATTCGGCGTTCAATAATACCAAACTTTTCTTGTTCCTCATCAGAATCAATTGTATTTTTGTGCATAGTAAAAAATTCAATAATGTTTAACAATTGATCATATCTGCGTTTGTAATCAATCAACTCTCTTCTAATAACGTTTGTTTTTGTATCAATTTCGCTTAAATCTCTTGCCTCTTCGGCATCTTCTTGCAATGCATCAATAGCATCTTCAACTTTTTCAAGATTAAGGTGATCATATTCGGTTAAGCTTTCAAGTAGCGACATAAACAAACTAGAAGGAGTGCTATGTTCGTTTAACAGTTTTTTAATCCTTTTAATAAATTCATTTTTTTGTTCTGTAACATAAATTGAAAAGTTTTCAAAATCTGAATAAAGTGCAATTGTTTCGGGATCTTCTTCAACCCCTTTTTTTGTATCAAAACTAAAAGTTGCCAAATAGTTGTTATGGCATGTTTCCAATTTGTTTTCTGCTAAGTAATCACGTGCTCTAATAATTTCGTCTCTGCCACCATAATTTAAACAAAAATTAACAATCATTTTGTCGCATTTTTTTGTTAACTCAATAGATTCATTAATAATGTTTTGAGTTTTAATTGGAAGCTTTGAAATATCGCCTGAAACATGGATTTTAATTGATTTTTTAATGTATCTAGTTGATTTGTGTATACAACATATTCCTGTGATGATTGATCTAATGATGCTAATAATTGTTCTAAGTTTGAGATATTTGTTTTTAATAGTTTGATATTTTTTGAAATCTCTATTTCTTTTATTCCATTATTCTTTAAAACTTCTATTAAATCTCTTACTTGTTCTTTTGCATGTTCTAATGAATATTTTTGTGTCATTCCTGTTACAGGACTAACATATGGAACTATTTCTGGTATTCCTTCTTCATATTCATCAAATTCTGGTACTACTGATTCTTGAGATGTTTGAACTGACACTTGCGATAAATCTGGAGTTTTAAAATAATCTTCTGGACGAATATCCTTTTTATATTGATCTGTTTTTACTAATTTTTCTGCTGGTGTTAAAAAATCTTTTGTTGTCATACCAGTTATTTGATTAATATTTAACATATTATCAAGAGCTGCAGATCCTTTTTTATTTGGATTTATATCAAAATTTTCTGCTGGTCTTTTTATTTCTTGTGGAGCTAATGAAGCTGGTAGAACATTGAGAGATATTGAAAAGGAGGGCGAATAAGGTGTTATTTAATAAAAATCCAGATGATATTAAAAAATTCTTGGAAATGGCTAATGATAGAAGGAAGATTATTGAAGAAACT
>CALDPW010000054.1 GCA_937911885.1 uncultured Clostridia bacterium
AACAACAACTACAACAACAGCAGCAACAACAACTACAACAACAACTACAACTACAACAACAACTAGACCAATAACAACTACAACTGCTGCAATAGTACAAACTAAGTATGAAGTTTTATATGGTTTTAAGTTTAACTTATCAAGTTCTAATTGTAATTCACGATAGCAATCGTTAAGCATTTTGGTTTGTGCACTTGTGTTTTTGTTGCTATATTCAAGTTTTGCAATTTCTAAATGAAGTTCGCGTGCTCGGTTATAATTTGTTCTAAAATTTTCAACCGAAAAAGCTAAATTAAAGTTTTGTTGTGCAAGTTGTTCGGCTTTTTGTTTATTATTTAAAATATTTTGTAGTGCTTGGTGGTTTATATTAAAGTTTATCATAGTTCCACCTCGTTAACATTATCAAATAATGATTCAATTTCTTCTTTTGAATAAGATTTTGATTTTATAGCTTTACTATTTGTTTTTTGATATGTTGTTTCAAAATCAAGTTTTTCTGCTTTGGCAGCTTCAACCGAATTAATTCCTTTGTTGTGATAAATTGAAAGAACTCTGTTTAAAAATTGCATTGGTTGAATTTTTGTTTTTGAAATATCAACGGCATAGTTTAATACTTCGTTTGAAATATTCCATTCGTTAATCCAAGTGTTATAAAAACTTCTGTCAAACTTGTTAACTGATCTATTTAATCCAAATGCTTCTAAAATATCTTGTATTTTAGAATCAAAAGCTGTTAAATCTTCTAGATGTTCGTTAATTGCAATTGTTGTAAGCAATCCAAGCTTATAAAATTGCATAATTTTTTGATTCATACCTTCTAATGTTTTAATAAAGCATTTAAAACAATAGTTTGCAACAGTTTTTAAGCTTTCTGAGTCAAATCCTAATTCAAGCCATGGGCTAACATAAGTTTCAACAACAATGCTTAAATTATCATATCTAATACCTAAGTTTTTGCAAACATCTTTTGCGATTGAATAATATTCTTCTTCTTTTTCGAAGTATTCATCAATTTCTTTAACGCTAAATTTTTTAAGTTCATAACATTTATTTGTTAAAGCGTTTAGTTTTAGGAAGTTGCCCTTTTTCTTTTTAGTTACTTTTGCCAAATGAACAAGAGTATCTAGTCCAAATTCTAAATTTATGGTCCAATCTAAAAACATTTGATATTCTTCCATGGTGGCTGCACGTTTTACGCCAAGTGATGCAAGTATTAGCTTTAAATCGTCATTATGTTTTTCAAGTTCGTTTATTCTGTTCTCAACTTGATCTGCAGTAATTAATCCTTCATAAGCCCAATCACGAGCAATTTTTAGTATGTAGGAAGCTCCAATGTCGGCACCTTTTTTATAAACACAATATTCAATAATTTTAATTAAGGCTTCTTGTTCCATGTTTTTAAATTCAATTAAATAATAGTAGTTTTCAAATTCCTTAATATCAATCATTCTTTTTGAAATTATTGCTTGAATTGTTTCGTTAAACTTTTTGAATTTGTCTTTATTAAACTTCTTTAAGTGTAGCGAAGAATTTTTTACAGGTAAAAATCTAACTTCCATTGGTGTTAATTCTAGGCATTCAACCAGTTTTAATTCTTCCAAGCTTTTAAAAATGCTAATAACATCTTCTTTATCAATGTTAAAAATTCTTTCAAATTGTTCAATGGTGTTATCTATTCCATTTTGGCATAAATATAAACCATACAAATAAACCTTGCATGCAATAGGATTAAGGTTTGGCAAAAAATCCACAATAAAGGCATTATCAATTGTGGTTTCATTTTTTAATATTAATTCGCTTGATGGTTTGCAAAATGACATAGCTTTTTCCTTTTAGTAAATCTAATATATTTTAAATCAAATTATAATATTATGCAATAATATTTTAATTTTAAAGTTTTATAACAAACAAGTAAACCATTTTTTAAAATTTGTGTTTTATGTTATTATTAAAGAAGAAAAAATGATTTAGGAGCTATAATGCGAATTTTACACACTGCCGATTGGCATATTGGTTGCAAAAGCGACGATTTGAGTCGTTTGCCAGAGCAAATTGATATTTGTAATCAAATAATAAAAATTGCAGATCAAAAAAAGGTGGATATGGTTATTATTGCCGGGGATATTTATGATATGTTTATTCCTAGTGCCGAGGCCGAAAAGCTAGTTTTTGATACATTAATAGCGTTATCAAACAACGGCAATAGAGCAGTTGTTGCTGTTGCAGGTAATCATGACGAACCAAAGCGTTTTTCTAATGCTAACGTTTTTGCAAAAAACTTTAATATATATTTAGTTGGTGATTTAAATAGGGTTGAAATAGCGCCATTAACCAACAAAAATATTGTTCCTGTTAAAAGTGGAGCAGGATATATTGAGTTCAACACAAAAGCAGGCGAAAATGTTGTTGTTGGAACATTGCCATATCCTTCATATTATCGTTTTAATGAAATAAAAAAAGCAGGCGAAAATTTTGATTCAAAACTAAAACAATGGTTAGAACCTTGTGTTTCGCATTTTAAAAAAGGATCAATAAACATTTTGGTTAGCCATCTGTTAACATATCCATTAAATTGTAGTGCAGAGGAATATGAAACATATGAAACTTTGGGTGGTGCCATTTCGTTTGTAGATAGAAAAAATTTAATTACAAAAGCTGATTATACTGCTCTTGGACACATACATCAAAAAATAGCAGTTGATAAAGAAAATCATATTTATTATTCTAGTGCACCAATCAATAAGTTTTTTAATGATGATGTTTACTATGAAAATTCTGTTAAAATTGTTGATTTAAAGCCGGGTAAAGGTGTTGTTAAAATAGAGGATATTAAAATAAACACAAAACAATTAGATACTAAAGAGGTTAGTTCAATTGAGGAAGCAACAGAATATTTAAAAGTTAATCCCGATGTGTTAATTAAACTTGTGTTTGTTAATATGGATTATGTTAATCCTGCTGATATAAAGGAACTTAGAAAAAACTTTCCTAATTTAATCACTGTTTCGGTAATGCCTAAACTGGGCGATAAATCTTTTAGTGAGGTTACCAAAAAGGATTTATCTACAAAGGAAATTTTTGAAAAGTTTATTGAATATAAAACAGGCGAAAAACCAGACAAAAAATTAACAGAACTATTTTTGGAACTAATGGGGGAAATTACTTATGAAACCAATTAGGTTAACCATTTGTGGTATTAATAGTTATACAACTGCTCAAACAATTGATTTTGAATCGTTAAGCGAAACAAAACTATTTGGAATTTTTGGACAAACTGGTAGTGGTAAAAGCACTATTTTAGATTGCATTATTTTATCGTTATATGGATCAATTGATCGTGATAATTTATCGAGCGTGGTTAATGTTAATGTTTCTGATGCTTATGTTCAATTTGAATTTGAACTTAATCAACCAGTTGCAACTAAATATAGGGTAACAAGAACTTTTAAGGTTAGACAAAGTGGCTTAAAAACAGGTGCAGAACTTGTTGATTTAACACACAACATTAATCTTGGTGATACAACCGAAAAAGTTAATGAGCAATTATTGCAAATGTTGGGTATTGGCAAAAAAGAATTTTTAAAGTGTATTGCATTACCTCAAAACGAGTTTGATAAATTTATAACCGATACTCCACAAGAAAGAAAACGTAGTATCGCAAAACTGTTTGATTTGGAAGATTTTGGCGATAATCTTAACAGAAAAGTTAAGGAAAAAATTGATTTGTTATCAATAAAAAAGGCTACTCTATCCGAGCAGCTTAATACTCATGCAGATGTTACACCACAATATATAAATGAAATAAAAGAAGAACTAAAACAAGCAACTAAAAAACTTGAAACAAACATAAAAAATGGCGAAAGCTTAAAAGCGTTATATGATAAGGCAAGTGCTCAACTTGAAAAAAGCAAACAATATTATGCTGCAAAATATATACTTGATGATATAAATGTGCAAAATGCTGATTATTTAAAATTACAAGCCGAATTAGAATTTTTTAAAGAAAATAAACACCATATCGAAATTTTTAGCATAATGCAAGATAAAATGATTCAAACTTCAAATAATGTTGAAAAATTGCAAGTGTTAACATTAATGGTAAAAGCGCAAAATGATATTATTGAGGGGTTAAACAACAAACTTAACGAAAATGTTGATAAGCTTGAGGTTCAAAAACTTGCATATAGCAACTTTAAAGTTCAACTTGAAAGAGTTAAATTTATTAATGATCAAATTGAAAAAAATTCAAGCAAACTTATGCAACTTGAACATCAAGTTGATTTTTTGCAAGGTGAGTATGAATCTAATTTTGAACAAGCAAGACAATATGAAAAGTTAATTAATGATTCGCTAAAAATAATTGAAAAATTGGATGCAGAATGTGAAGAACTTGATAACATTCAACAAAAAATTTCCGAATTTTTAACATTAAGCGAATCGGAAGTATTTGCAAATTACTTAACTGATATTAAAAAATGCTTTAATCAAACCAACATTGATCAGGTTATTGATTACAGAGTGTATCAGGATATAACAAAGGCATTATTAAAAATTAATAAATACATTGCGTCGTTTAATGAAAAAACAAATCAACAATTATTAATTGCAAACGATCTAAATATTTCTCCTAGTCAAATTAATGGATTAAGCAAAAAAATAGAAGGCGAACTTAACAATAAAGAGCAAAAAATGCTAAAAGAACAAGATCGTTTGGCCGGACTGAAAGAAACTGCATTAAAAATTGAGATGCAATCACAACATATTTTATCCAACATTAACGAAGCTAAAGCTGAAATTATTGAAGTTAACAATGAACTTAAACAATTAAACCAAAGTTTAAGTTATGTTAATGTAGAAGATAATTCGGATGCAATTGTGGCTATTGAAAATGTTATTGAGGGCATTAAAGGTGAACAGATTGTTGAAGTTGAAAAGTTGAAAAAATTTGAATCCGAAATAAATGCACTAAATGTTTCAAATGGTTTTTTGAATGACGAAATAGAAAACCTTAACAAACAACTACCAAAAAACTTTAATCCAGATTTAGCTAATTCGAGCATTACTGATGAAAATTATGCTGAAAATTATGATAAATTAAATGAGTTTATTAATAAAAAGAATTATTATGAAACTTTAATTAAAGAGTTAGAGTCTGAGTTGAACGGGAAATATGTTGATGAGGATTACATAACTGAGCTTGAAGAAGGCTTGGAAAATATTCAAAACAGCATTAACGAACTTAAAGTTGAAACTCGAATTAAAACAAAATTAATTGAAATAAATGAAGAAATATTGCAAAACAATAATAAGGCAAATGCAGAATTAAAAGAAGTAACCGAAAAACTTGATTTAATCTTAAACCTACAATCAAAATTGGCTAAAAATGCTCTTGTTGATTTTGTGGCAGAAGAATACTTGTTGTTAATAACCGATTATGCAAATAAATTTGTTTATAAAATTTCACGTGGCAAATATTTATTGAGTTACGATAGTAAATATAGCGAATTTATTGCAATTGATAATTTTAACGGTGGTATTAAACGTGGAATTAAAACACTAAGTGGTGGCGAACGTTTTATATTTAGTTTGAGTTTAGCATTAGGAATATCGCAAAGCATTGCAGTTAATAACAATAAAAACTTTAATTTCTTTTTTATTGATGAAGGGTTTGGAAATTTGAGTGAAGATTATTTAAATGATGTGTTGGCTTGTTTTGATAGATTGATAAGAATGGATTTTACTGTGGGATTTATTACTCATGTGGAAAAAATGCAGGAATTTATAACTAGCAAAGTTGTTGTAACCAAACCTAATAATGAAGTAGGCAGTGTTATAAAGCAATATTAAAATAAAAAGCAGAGAGGTTATCTCTGCTTTTTTGTATTTAATTATGATAATGCACGCGTGCGTGTATATATATTATAATATAATTAATTTGATAATATATAACAATAATATATGCGCTGGGTAAAACCAATAAAATAAATATTTTAAATTTAGGTTTCCTTTTTTGTTGTTATACAAACATATTAAAGGAATGCTTAGCAATTCAAACAGTAAACAAAAAGTATCAAACGATGGCTTATATAAAACAAACGAATCGAACAAAACTTTAATTCCTAGCAAAATTAAAAAACATATTAATTGTTTGTTTGTATTATTTTTGTAAACATAAAATAAAAAGGTTAATAAAATTCCAAACAAGCCATAGTCGCAAGTTATATTAAACATGCTAAAAATTATGCAGGTTGCAATTACCAATCCAAATAACAAATAAAACATCATTTGTTTGGTGTCGGATTGTTCTCTATAAAATTTATCATATAAAAACATTAATATAGTTGATATTAAAAATGTGATTAAAACATTAAAGAATATTGCATTGTTTGTTATTAAGTAAAATATTGGTTGCGAAACAATGGAAAATATTAACAATGTTAGCATATATTTGCGTCGATTTTTTGTGTAATAAAATCCCTCAGCAATAAAATATGCAAAAATAGGAAAAGCTATTCGACCAATGCTTCTTAAAATATTATATATTATAATTGGCAAACTGGAACAAAAAATCACACCAACATGATCAATTAACATTGAAACCAGAGCAATTAACTTTAAATGATTGCGATTTAATTTTTTCATACTTCTATATTAATATGTTTTTGGTTTTTTTGTAAATGTTTAATATGTAAAAGTATAAATTACAACAAAAAATGTTAAAATTCACCTCAAAACATATGGTTAAAATGCACAAAAGGGAGTAAAAAGCATGAAACACCCGGTATGGCGGGAAGGGGGAGTAAAAAAAAGATAAAAATTTTTTAAAAAAAGTGTTGACTTTGAATAAGGGTGGGTGGTAGAATACGGATGCACACTTTGAGAGAAGGTGCAAAAGAACATTGACAACTGCATAATATAAAAGATAGAGAGAATATCGAGTAGAGAAAGTTTAAACATAACATGTAAACGAGTAATACGACGAATAATTCAATTTTAGAACAAAAAAGTTCTTTCGAAATGACCAAGAAAAATCGACGAATACGATCAAGCGAAAAAGAGCGTATGGTGGATGCCTTGGCACTAGACGCCGATGAAGGACGCGATAAGCTGCGAAAAGCCACGAGGAGCCGCAAGTAGGCAACGATTCGTGGGTATCCGAATGTGGAAACACACCAAAGATAATGCTTTGGTATTAATACATAAATCCATAGTGTATTAAAGGGAACCTTGGGAACTGAAACATCTAAGTACCAAGAGGAAAAGAAAGTAAATGAACGATTACCTAAGTAGTGGTGAGCGAACGGGTAAGAGCCCAAACCTAATATAGCAATATGTTAGGGGTTAGGTCCTGCATAAAGTGAAACTAAGTAATGTAGTAGAAGATAGTTGGAAAGCTACACAAAATAAAGTAATAGTCTTGTATACGAAACATTACCCAATCACGAGCAGTGAACCAGAGTAGCACCGAGCACGAGGAATTCGGTGTGAATGAGCGAGGACCATCTCGTAAGGCTAAATACGATCTAGTGACCGATAGCGAACAAGTACCGTGAGGGAAAGGTGAAAAGAACCCCGGGAGGGGAGTGAAAGAGAACCTG